>CAZLPY010000001.1:0-55079 GCA_964561525.1 uncultured Candidatus Saccharibacteria bacterium
ATAGAAGCGCGCAGATGGAACATTTGGGTCGAGTATGTTTCACGAAGACATTTCGTTTTACCGTACACATCGAGTGCATCATGGGGATCGCTTTCAACATACGAGCCTTTGGCCCCAGAGTACACGCAATCCGTGGCAATTTGGATTACCTTGGCACCAGTTTGCTCGGCTGCTTTGGCTAAATAATGAGGAAATAGGGCATTGATGTTGATCGCCCGCACTGTCTCATCGGCGTTATCGTCATGAATATAGACCTTGATAATGCCGATGCAATTAATCACCCAGTCCATACCTTCTAGCACCTCTGACAGAGTATCTACCGATGGTTCGGCTACGTCCAGCGACCTCCAAGCTACATCGGTCAGATGTTCTTTGAGTAGGCGCGCTTCGGCGTCGTTTCGCACCGTTGCAGTAACTGCAAAATTAGCCTCGCGGGAGAGCACATCGCACACCATGCTACCCAGCATGCCCGCCGCACCCATTACTAATACATTTGTTTTCGCCATATCTGCACTATCTTAGCCGAAATGCCCCCCGCATTCAACCAAGAGATATCAATTGACATAACATGCAAAATATGATTAAATGTAGGCGTCTTACTGATCTTTCCCAAATGTGATGACGTTTCTCAAAGGAGGCAGACGTGCTAAATCACTCTGTAGGCACCATGAAGTCTTATGAGCTTATGGCCGGCCTGATCATTTTCGTCGCACTCGTCGGAGCTTTGATCGGGTCTATGGTCCGACGCCAGGAGCCGATCAGGATGACCATCGGCAGAGTTGGAAAGGACATTGGGCATGCCACAAATCGCTGAACCAATACTTCCGCTCGAGCACAGAATGATGTTGCGCCTGCTGGCTCGTTGGATGACCATGCGTCGAGCCGAAGGGCGCGAGGAGAGCATACACGTATCTGAACTTCATGCGGCGTGCGATAAAATCCAACTATCGCTCCATTTCGATCACATCGAGCATCTCATCGAGCAGGGCTGGTTGCGTGAGGACGATGATCACCTGTCATTCACAGACGAAGATCACCGACACAGGGCGCTTGAATTGCGCAAGGAATAATATGCGCCGCCACGGGTGGGTCGTACAATCACGACTCCACCCGTTTTTATTTGTCAAAAATTACGCAAAAAAATAAGGCGGCCGGGATTGTTCGTCCCGCCGCCTTTTGACATCTCCATTTCAGGTGAGCAATCCGCGCTGCTTCAGATTGACCTCGAGCAGCTCGGCGTTCCTGAATTGGTGGACCTGCAACCCAAGCGCCCGACCCTCCTTCACTTCCTCGTCGCTGTCATCGATCAGTAGTATTTCGGACGGGTCGAGACGGAAACCGCGACGGCTTTCGATCTTCTCGGCAAATCGGACGAAGCCCCCGGGGTCACGTTTGCGGATGCCCAATTCATGAGACCGAACGACATGCCCGAACTGTGACAAGTCGATTAAGTCGTCCTCGATCCGGCGCGTTTGCCATCGATTGGTGTTTGTTGGAAACACGAGGGCTGTACCACCTACGTAGAAGCATGCGATGATACTTTCCACCCGCTGATCAACCTCGGTCATATGCGCGGCGTGGGCTTCATACATTTGTCGGAACGAGATCTGCTCCGGAGACAGCCCAAGACGCGCACGCTGCAGGCGATAGAACTGCTGCTCATCGAGAATCCCGCGGGAGAAATCTTCATAGTCCTCGTTGGCGAAAAAGCTCTCCGCTTTTTCACGCGGCACCCCATACTGTTCCATCAACATTCGATGAGTGATAGCATGGTCAGCCATCACGATCACATTTCCTACATCCATCCATACTTCATGGATCATAATGGCCTCCTAAAGGTGAATTGAGGCGGCGAGGAAATGAATATTCGCCGCCTCGTGTTCTTTGCCTTATACAGGCGGCAGCCAGCCGAGTGCGCGTAGCGCCGGGAGCGAGAGGTGGGAAAGTGCCCGGTCCAGATTCTCACCTTCCAGAATGACATGAAGCGCGCTTTCATGAACGCCGCCATCCGGATGCATGACGTAGGCGATCGGTGCCTTCCCTTTACCGCGCGTGGTGATGCCAACGATGGTGCGATTGAGCGCCACCCATTCGGGCTCACCTTCTCGTCCCGGCCGGCTTTCCGTGTCGAGCACCCTCCAGTCATGACCGGGGAGGTGAAGCTTGGCCCAAGCGACGAGTGAGAATTCACCCACGTGTCCGGGTGAGACGATGCCTCTGCGACCATCGAGCTCGTCGCTGCCAATATCGAGAAACTCGAGCATGGCATTGTGATTCTTCCGGAGCCCAGGCATGACCACGTTCCACCAGTGCTCCTGCTCTTCATCGAGCTTGTTTTGGTAGGCAGCTTGAGCCTCAGGCAGGACGAACCCAACCCAGCCATAGTCGCTGTAAAAGCCGAGCTCGACTGATTCGCCGAGCATTTCGGCCGCCAGGTCGAAGTCGCCAGCCATGCCACCAGCAGGTTCGGCACAGTTGCGAATGGAGTTGGCTCCTGTGGTGCGTACCTCTGCCAGATAAGTCAGGTCGCCCCAGGGGCCACCGTACCAATCGGCCAGTTTCGCCATCAAAGGCTCGGACAGGCGGCGAAGGCGATCGCTCTCAACGAGCATAGCCACCGCGCCACCCATGAATCCGTAGTACCTATACTTCCCGGGCACACGGTCGCGCAAGAGCGGGTAGAGGTTCATCTGCTCTTCTGCAACATCAGACGACAGCTCAGCAAATGCCTCTTCGAGGCTAGATGGCCTCCTGGAGTGTCTGCCAAACGTTTCCAGCGTCGTGGCGACAATGCGCCTGTCATCGGTCACTTCTACCTTGAGCAGGTTTTGGACCCACTTGAATCGATCATGCACTGCATCGATCCTCCGTTTCAGTTGTAATATGTCCTGATATACATCAAGACGCCTGCACACCGAAAAACTGTGCGCAATGAACGCATTATGTCATAAATTTGACAAGAGAGCAATATGATGAAAGAAATTATTGTCTTCCCGAATTTATTTCGGGATCCCATTGAGATTCTGAAACGAGTTCAGAATGACAATGGGCGGCTAGCGCTCGACGATGCCCCAGACGTCCCAATGTCGGGCGTCGTAGCGAAAGTCGTCACCCTTCGATTCTTCCAAAGTTGATGTAGAAAAAAACATCAGTTGGGTGTCTTCAGATAGCGTCATGAAGCCGTTGGCGTAGCCGGCTGGAATAAAAAGCACTGAGGGCTTAATGCTCGAAAGAATGTGGCGATGCACTTCCGTACTTTTTGATGGCTTGTCCCAATCGTCCACTTTGACTGCTGCCACTACCGCTGAACCTGAGACGACCAGCACAAATTTAGATTCCTTTTTATGGGCATGCCAGGCGCGCACAAACCCTTGGCGATGGTTTGAAACCATGTAAAAGCGTTTCACGGCATCGAACGAAAAATCGTTCACAAAGGTCACCTGCCCGCGATCATCAATCGAGAGACCCCCTTCAATGAGGCGGGGAAGTTCAATTTTTGAGTGTTTTTCGTTCATGAATGCTCGCATGGGTAAATGTCTAATTTCTAATATTTAATGTCTAATTAAACCCCAATGCAACAATGACTGATTGGACATTTTGGCATTGGATATTGATTAGAAATTCGTCATTTGATATTCGTCATTTTCTAACTTCTCTTTGTAACAACGCCTGATAT
Source organism: uncultured Candidatus Saccharibacteria bacterium (assembly GCA_964561525.1). Taxonomy (GTDB): domain Bacteria; phylum Patescibacteriota; class UBA1384; order CAJBMM01; family CAJBMM01; genus CAZLPY01. The sequence goes on from CAZLPY010000001.1 coordinate 3,677, forward strand.
TTCTTCAGATATTGTTCATTAGAATAGCGTGGATTGCCTACATCGCGCAAGCGCCTCTCGACTAACAACGTTTTGATCTGTAGAATACCGTCATCGATTGAATATCGGGATTTAAATCCAAGCTCCTTCCTCGCTTTATCCGAGTTGGCGCGATAGTTCCGGGTGTCCACCAAACTAACCTCTTTCACCTCAATGCTTGTTCCTGGAAAATGCTTTTGGACTTTTTTGGCTAAATCGATGATGCGAATATTTTCGGTGTGCAAGTTGAAGATGCCGCGATGGTCAGTTGCAAGATTATCCACAATCGCTTGGGCTGCATCACGAACATGCAACAGCGGCCGGCCCTGCTGCCCACCCAAAATATGCAACGTATGATCTGTGTAAGCTTTCATCGCGAGGGTGTTAAGGATGAGGTCGAGCCGAATGCGTGCGTATGTATCACTTACACCAAACAAGGTGCCTAGACGAAAAATGATCGCATTTTTGTCTTTTAGATATGGCTCTGCCTGCAATTTCGTAGCCGAGTAAACTGAGAGCGGATCGGTCGGGGAGGTTTCATTATGGTCTCCATTCTGCGCGCCATAAACCGAGCAGGTCGACATGAAGATGATGCGGCCATTGAAGTGCCGGGCAAGCCATTGCACACTATCTTGATTGACTATTTTAGTTAGTTTTGGATCAAGGTCACAAGCCGCGTCACCCACCAAAGCGGCTAACCACACCACACAATCAGCCCACTTCAGCTGAGGCAGTAACACAGCGTGGTCACGAATATCGCCATAGACAAAATCGACTGGCTTACGATAGGCCTCCTCATAGAGTAGTCCGTCGAAAACACGCACAGTATGCTTTGACTGGGATAGCCGATCAGTGACGGCGCCGCCCACGTAGCCTGCTCCGCCGACAACCAGTACGTTCACAGGCTTTGCTCCTTTAGCGCAATAACTCTTCTTCGTAATGCAGTGTTTGCCCAACGCGAAGTTCATGCTCGTCAAGTAACTTGGCCAGCTGCAAGCGAGTCATCACTGAACTACCCGAACTGTATTCTTTTTTGAGAGCTGGCTTTGTGATCTTCTTTTTGACTAACTCTGGAAGCACTGGTTGAACTACATAATAGTCACCGTTTTCGTAGGTGTGCCAGGCTTCTTCGTCAGAGATCATAATTTCGTGAATTTTTTCACCAGGACGGATACCGGTAAATACAATCTTGATCTTACGTTTTTCAATCAGCTCTTTTACTAAATCAACGATGCGTGATGACCGCACATGCGGCACATAGGTTTCGCCCCGTTTGGCATCTTTGATCGCTGCAATGATGGTATCAACTGCGCTCTCGAGCGGCAACAGAAATCGTGTCATGTCTTTAGTAGTGACCGTCACCGGACCGCCTTTTTTAATCTGATCGTGAAACAGCGGGATCACGGAGCCGCGCGAGGCCAATACGTTGCCGTAGCGTACACAAATGAAGCGAGTCGTCGGAATAGTCACATTGGCGCTAATAAAAATGCGCTCTTGCAGTGCTTTGGTCATACCCATCACACACACCGGCTTGCAGGCTTTGTCGGTCGAGACCCCAACCACCGTTTCTACCGGTAAATCATGCTCCTTAATAGCACGCACAATGTTTTCTGGCCCATTGACGTTGGTCTGCACCGCCTCATGCGGAAAATATTCACACGACGGCACCTGCTTTAAGGCCGCCGCATTAATCACAATATCCGCTTTTTTGAGCACCGCTACCACACTGCGATAGTTGCGCACATCGCCCAAATGAAACTCGAGCAGTCGAGCAAAATTATTGTAGATTACTTCGTCGGTTGAGTGTCGTTTGTGTTGATATTCCAGCCGCATATAGTGTTGCTTCGCTTCATCACGCGAAAACACAATAATTTTTTTTGGTGTACCGGCGCTGCCACTTAACAGCCGTCTGGTTAGCACCTTACCAAGCGAGCCCGTACCGCCGGTGATTACTACTACTTTGTTATCAAATATCGCCATTGTACTCGTTTAGCTTTTGAGCCAGTCGTTCTGTTGGTCATATTATCACGATTTACCGAGCCGATTCAAGGATGTGATGATAGACGCCTATAATCATTGCTATGATCCCGCCAATTTTTGTGCTACAGTTGCGCGCATCGGATGCTTAAATCAGACGCTTTCGACTACTCATAAGAACAAGCGAGAATGTACGATGATTGCACTGCTCCGGCCAAAACAATGGATTAAAAACGGGTTGGTGTTGGCACCACTCATTTTTTCGCTTCATTTTGCAGCTGCAGATCTGCACCACATCATACTAGCGTTTGCTTCATTTTGCTTGGCCGCTAGCACCATCTATGTCTTAAATGACATCGCCGACACTGCTTCCGATCGCCAGCACCCCAAAAAGCGTTTTCGTCCGCTTGCTGCCGGCGCTGTGACCATTAATCAAGCCATCGTACTGGCCGCATTATGCGCCGCCGGCTCACTCGTACTAGCATACTTTTTGCCAATCGGATTTATGGCTATTGTGCTAGCCTATATCGACTTAAACATCGCCTACTCACTGTGGCTGAAGCGACTGTTGATTATTGACGTGATGACTATCGCCATCGGCTTTGTGTTACGCGTGATCGGAGGGGCGATCGCGATAGGCGTGGTAGTATCGCACTGGATCTTGATCTGCACCTTTTTTGTAGCGCTTTTTATCGGCTTCGCCAAACGCAAGAATGAAAACGATGTGATGCAGACAGGTTCAAAGCATCATCGCTCAGTATTATTACACTACACACCAGATTTCTTAAACCAACTGATTGCCCTTACTTCGGGTATGTCAATCATCGGCTATGCCCTTTATACCATCGATCCGGAAACGATCAGGCGTTTTGGTACTGATCGGCTCATCTACACCCTGCCAATCGTGGTCTACGGTATTTTTCGCTACTTTCACCTCATCTATAACACCACGGATGGTGGCGATCCTAGTCAGATTTTTTTCACAGACACTGCCTTAGCGATCACCATCGCCGTCTGGCTGATTAGTTTTGCTCTTCTCGTCGCCGTGCATTAGCCAGTTGTGTGAAACCGAGGTTGTGGTTGATAATACAATGAAATGTTCATGGTGATTAACGTATGACTATTCGTAAAAACATTCGGCAAGACGTGTTATTGAAAATGCTGGCTACACTACTGCTGATCGTTTTTTTGGTTATTCCCGGCACTGCGGCTACGCGGTTTCAAGGCTTGCCACTGACTAATTGGCAGCTGGCGCTTAGCTTTGTTGCTTTGACTGTTTTGTGGGCCACCAACTGGCCAAAAACTTTACGTCTAAAGCAATTGCTGATCGGATCACTGATGATGCTGATTGTGCTACAAGTAGTAGGGCAGTTCGCCTTTGGCCATTATGGCTGGTCGCTCTGTACCGCCTACGGATTGCAACTAGAGAATGAGGCTCTGCCCAAGCACTGTGAGCCGAGCGCACAGGTCCGGGTGCGTAGCGACGTTACTCAAATTATCCCCACGGTTGATTTGAACGATCGCAACTTACCGCTCTATTTTATGAACAACGGTAGCTACAATTTTTATCTTCCCGATCAACCCGACCGCCAACATCTGCCCTACCGCATGCGAGTTGCTACAATTGCTAATGCGCAACAGAACGCCTCCGTAACGGTCTCAACAAACATCCCAAATACTCATCTCTACTTAAGCGGCATAGACCACATCGTCGCAATCAATCAAGATGCAAGTTTTGAACTACCAGCTCGCACGGAGACCAGTGTAAGCGTGGTGTATAGCACTACCAGGCAGCCGACCGATCGGCTAAGCGTCACATTGCACCACGCCACCCCGTTTCATAACGGACCCGCTCGATCAGCGTGGTTGCTATGGCTCTACATCTCAGTATTTGGGCTTGTTCTACTGACGTTTGCCACCACCATCGCGGGCTTGATGATTCAAGATTTACGCAGTCGACCGTCAATCGTCCAGAGAGTGTTAGTGATGTGGTTGCTGTGGCTTATCGTCTCCTTCTACCTACCGATATTGGTTTATCCGCTGTTTGGAGTGACGGTCGGAGCGATCACACTGACATTACTCATATTACAATCCCGCAAGCACACGCTTTCGTTTTGGCCAATACTGTTGTTCGGCGTGTTCGCCTTTGTGTTTGTGTCCCGCGTCATACCCTATCCGTACGCTTTGCTATTCTCTGGCGGAAACGACGAGTTGGGGCACGAAACGTTCGCTCGTCTGGTAGTAACGGCTAGCAATTGGCACGATTTTGTCGAGGGCGGAGAAGGTGGCCTGTTTTACTATCAGCCGTTTCATCGTTATGTACTGGCCATGTTCCACAAACTGACAGGGGATTCAATGTGGGGTCCGTATGTTATTCAAACATTTGTGATGGCCATGACAGCTTTTTTTACCTCACAACTGATGTTTCGCCTCAGCCGGTGGGCTGGCATGGCCTTTGTCGTTCTCTTTACCATTTTTTCGTTGCATCCCAGCGTATCAGCCTTTTCGCTAGCTCAAACCGGCTATCAACAAAGCATCGCTACCCCACTATTTTTATTAGCGATCATGCTAACCGCATCGTTTTATATCATGAAAGAGCGCCGTCTGCTGCCTCATTTTGGACTGGGGCTGCTATTTGGCAGCATTGTGATGATGCGCACCGATTTTTTACCGGCGCTGCTCGGCTTATTGATTTATGCACTTGCTTATTGGAAAATACACAGTTTTCGTCAATCTGTAGCGCCTATCTCCGCTCTATTCGTTGGATTAGCAGTGATTCCACTGTGCATATTATGGCGCAACATCGATATCGCACATCAAACGCTGTTGTTTCCAACCTCGGGCATGGTTAACTTATCACCACAGTTTTGGCCGTTGTTCCATTACCACGGCGGGCCGGTAGCCATCTCCGGCGTTACTATGCTGACCACGGTGATCAAGCATTACCAGCATGATCCAGGCACTCTATTACACATACTGCGCGGTAATGTACTAAACGGCATGATCGGCACCGGGGTGCATCGCAAAGTGCTGTGGGTCTTATGGATTGTCAGCGTCATTACTGCCTTGATCTATCCTAAACTGAAGGCCCATCGCACATTGATATTACTATTGCTTGGATTTTTGCTGCCGGTGCTGCTGGTTTCATCGTTCTTTATCATGCACAATGGCTGGGCTATGCTGGTGCATTTTGATTATCTGATGATTGTAATCAGCGCCCTCGTTGTTGGTCTGTTATTCGACCGAACCGCAAACCGCGCTTAAGGCTTTTGCACTACTAAAGCGTAGTGGTTGTACGGCGAATGAAAACTAGTCGGATAATGTAGCAAAACGTCTCCACCTAACTTGGTATAATAATCTTGATAAAACGCTACAGGATGATAAGTCAGAGGCTGACCCGCCATCAATGAATCGTGTAAATAGTTCCAGTAGTACTTCCAGCGGGGGCGAGTACCCACATCCTTCATAAGAATCGTCCCACCGGGCCTCAGCATTGACCACAACTTGGTAATTAACTTTTCCTGTTCACCTTTGGCTAAATGATGCATTAAATCGATATAGATAATGGCGTCATACTGTTTTTGATCTTTTAATTTGGTCACGTCTTGGGCTGTAAAGGTGATGTTCGGTACGTCAGTCAGGCTCTCACTTGCATGCGCTATTCGATCTTGCTGCAGATCAGACGCTATAAATTTCAGGTGTGGGTTTTGCACTGCAAAAATAGTCTCGAGCGTGCCGTAGCCACAACCCAAACAAAGCACTGTTCCGGCCGGAAGGGTGCTGATGATCTCCGATAACCAATCGACTGGGAAAATAGAGAGGCGTAAAAAATTATACAACCGCACTTTTTTATTCGTAGTGCGGTAATGTTTGTGCAAAATTGCACTATGGCGACGGTATGCAGACATAAAAACACCTTCTTTTTATTAGGCAATTAATTGATTCTACACTTCTTTTGGATTCGGTAACAAGCATTTTTAAGCAAAGATTCTGTCACTCTCTTTGCAGATTCAATATGTTACACTATTTGCATGAAGCAACGTGCGGAATTGCATTGTCACAGCCATTACTCCAAGGACTGCAACTTGTCCGTCCACGCGATAATCGACCGCTGCGCTCAAAAACAGATCAATGTGATTGCCCTCACCGATCACAACGAAATCGCAGGGGCACTGGAGCTGCGCAAGCAAGCACCAGAGTGGCTTCGGGTAATAGTTGGTGAAGAGATTGCCACTAATGAAGGTGATGTGATCGGGTTATTTTTACAAGGGCGCATAGCACCAAAGCAACCAATAATGCAGACCATTACAGCGATTCACGACCAAGGCGGATTAGTATTACTGCCTCACCCATTTGATCGCCTGCGACACGAAGCAGTGGGCAAAAAGGTAGTCCCATCAATCTTGCGAGAGATTGATTTTATCGAAACCTTCAACGCCCGCTGTATATTTCCGGGCGATAATCACGCCGCCGCTCACGTTGCCGAAACGGAGCGCATTCCGGGATTTGTCGGCTCGGATGCCCATTTGGCCAGTGAATACGGCAATGCCCTGAACATTATTGAGGGAGAATGGAATAGCACTGAGCAATTTGCAGAGCGCCTGCGGCAAGCACACTTCATTACCCAGACCGCGAGTCCGGTCGTACATTTACAAACCAAACTAGTCAAAATGCGAAAGCGCCGGCCTTAAGGCTAGTGAGACTGCGCTGCAATCTCTCGATACATGTTGATCACCTGCTCGGCGATGCTTTTTTGTTGCAAACGCTGCCGAGCTACCTGCCAGTTCAACGCTGCGGCTTTATTAACTAAATCATCATCTTGCAAAGCCTGACGCAACGCATGGGCGACTGCCGCGGCGTCCTCTGGCGGAACAATTGACCCAGTTTGGGCATTACGGATCCATTCATCAGCGCACGAAGTGTCGGATTGGATTGGGTAAGATCCCATTACCATGGCCTCGAGCACCGCAGTACTAATGGCATCGCTCATACCAAGCGCTATTGAAATGCGGGCAGCACCTTGTAAGCGCAAGATTTCGTTATGACTGGTTCCACGAGGAATAAGGCGTGTTTTGATGCCTGTGCGCTGTTCAAACCGGCCTAGGGCTTGTGCTACGGCTGCATCAGCAGAATAAACAACCACCGTGTAGTCCCGTAATAGTGCCTGACAGTCCTCTAGCGCCTCGAGAGCGGTCAAGGCACGTCCAGACCAGCCTTGATACCCTTTGAGCATAATGAGCTTCCGCGACGACGTGAGGCCCTTTTGGCGCAATTCCCGCGTGCCGGCTAAATCGAACCCCCCGCTGTTCGGCAACACCGGCAGCACTTTCCCTCGAAACCCAAGCTCTTTGGCCAATCGGACGTCCCGTGCGCATTCACTGGAATAATAATTTGCCTTAGCAAGCACTTGCTTTATCCTCTCCCGATGCTTTTGGTCCCGACCAAACAGGTAAATGTCACTGCCCCAATTAGTCACGATCCACGGGGGAAAGGGCTGGGTGGTCTCCTGTTTTGCTTCAAGAGTTAGGTATCCTCCGCCTTGAATTTCTAGTGAATGGATAACGTCTGGCTTCAGTGTGTCGATCAACTTGGCTAATTGCCGCGCACGATGCGCGGGCTGAAATAGTCGCTTTAAGCGCCTTGCCGCCGCTGCGATATATTTTTGTTGTAGATTGAGACCTTTCGTTTGCACTGACTGATCAGTATGCAGCTCTCGTGCGTAAATGGAATGATGCACGGCAACGTGTCTCAGTGCGGGATGATTTTCGCCATAATCACCACTGGGAAATAGGTGGATCTGGATTCCAGAACCGTGCAGCTGATCAATCCAACGTGCCGTATGGATGCTTTCCGATTTTGCCACGATCAATAATTTCATAATGCTTAAGACTTTGCTTTTTTCGGTTTTGATCTACGATCCATAATAAGGTGATACGCAAACTGTGCAGCACGGAATTTGCCGATGCGATGTCTTAGTCGGGTAAGCACCTCTGGCAGCGTGATCTGCTCTTGACCAAAAAGCGGTTTCAAAATGCGGCGACGGTAAAAAAACTCTGCCCGGAATGTTAGATGCTGCAAGGTGCGGCTTGATGCTGGAACATTGTGACCGCGCACTCGAGCAATAGCCACATCCTGAAACACGCGTTCAAGATACTGTCTCCAGCGCTCGACCGAATCATGAACCGTTAGCTTTTTATCCAAAATAACCTGACGTGGACTAAAACGGTGGTTTGGTACTAAATTGATCGCGGCCGCAAAATCGGGTCCAAAGATACCGGCACGGGCCCGTTCGTGCTCGCTAAAGCCACGGAATACGCCGACGTTTTGCATCACTACCGGTACGTCACACAAGCACGCCTCAACTGCAGCCAAACACTGTGTCTCAACGTCCGAGCCAATGATAAAAAAATCGGCACAATTCAATAATTTTGCCAGCAACTTCTGATCGATCCGACTGTATACTCGTGCATTCGGAGATTCGAAGGCCTCATCCTTTTTGGTCACCAATATCCAGGTGATGTCCGAAAACTGCTTGATGCAGGAAGCGACACGTGACCAGCCTTTGGTCTCGGAAAAATCGCCGACAAAAATGCCGATACGCTCATCACCAAATTCAAGCTCGCGCCGCACTGCCTGCTTATCCATCGGGGTAAATACCGTCTCGTCTGAGCCGACGGTCAGTAACGTAAAATCGTACTCAGGATACGACATCAGTACTTGGTACGAATTGGTGACGAGACGATTGGCCAAATGAATGGTTTTTTCTTGCTGCACTGATGGTCGCCCCATCGCGCGTAAATTATCTTGTAGGAAAGCAATGGTGACGCGCGCCTTATCGATTAAATCTATAAATGTTGCGTTCTGTATCAGTACGGTAGTCTGTGGATGATGAGTCTCAATGTACTGGGACGCTTTTTTGGCGAAGTTCCCTTGGCTGCCTACCAGTCGAGTATCGACGCCGTAGCTCGAGGGCAAACCTTCCAGCAAAAAATCCCATAGTACACGCTCTCCCATCGATCCAGTCACCAAGTCGTTGCAGATGGCAACATGCTTGTCCGCTTGCTCTTCAATAGATGCCGAGCTCGATTTTTCTCCTTGTTGGAAGTGATAGACGATCGAATCAAACGCGGTGACATGACGTACCCCAATCTGCTCCATTTTTTGGATTAAAATGGCATCACCTGAAATCAGTTGCTCTCCCTCTTTGGCGATGTTAGGGTGATGAATACCTGAATCTGGTGTAGCGTTGCCGGGTGGATAGCCGCCAATTTTTTGAAAATGGTCTTTTCGCATCAACAGTGGCATGTACAAACCGCCATCTTCAACCGTTGGCTTCGCTGCAACAGCGGCGTAATGCTGGAAACCATCCTCGTCAAACGAGTCGATCGTGCTGCCAAAGTTTTTTTCGATACCAAAGGTTCCGCTACGGAGTCGCCCAGATTCTACCAAGCGAGAAGCCACACAGTTTTTGCCGTCATATACCGCAAAAAGATTATCCAGCCAGCCAGGCGTAAATGCCATGTCGGAGTTGATAAAAACCAGAAAATCGCCTTTTGCCTGCTTTGCCGCAAAATTATAGGCGCGGTACACATTGTTGATATACCATTCTTTTTTGTGCTCCGCAGTATTTTGCCAGACATGATGCGGGATGTAGTTATCTCTTAAATAATCGAGCACCGGCTGCTCTGCATCATTGGTGACGAAAAAAAACTCGACGTTCGTCATATCAGTGTATTTCAGTACTTGTTCGTGCACAAACTGTAACCAATCGACACTTTTGTATACTAAACAGGCAATCGAGAACCGGGGACGCTGCACCGCTTCACGATAGGATTCAACCGAGGCTAAGCCTTCAGCGAATAATAGGGTATGTGGCGGTGATTCATCCTGATATAAACCGGGTGGAAACAGCTTTTGTGGTACTTTGTTAAGCTCGAGCTGGTCTTCACTAATGAAACGATCCAACATGTTGTAGCCCCGTTGACCATGCGCTCGGTAGGTAAGATACTTATAGGCCAGGTTTTTTTGATCGGCAAAGCCATAATGCAGCACCGCTAAACGATCACTTTTCGCTACTCGTTCCACAGATGGCGGTACCAAAATCTGATGCAGACCCTCGCCCGGCTCCGCGTACAAAAGATTATTTGTGACTCGCCACAGCCGCGTATACCAGCCATCTCCATACAGACTATCTAGGCGCTCATAGGTCGCGCTGCGCCACAAGTTAATCTCGCGCAAACTGATGCCGTCCAGATCTTGTTGCATACACTCGTGGCATAGGTGTTGCAGTTGCCGTTCTGCACCCGCGGTCAGCACCTCATCCGCATCGAGCCACAGAATAAAATCGGGTTTTAGTGTTAGTGCTTTGTCCAAAAGCTGCTGCTTGTGGGCTAACTCATGGCCAAAATTGTTTTTGCTGCCGCGGATCAATTGTACTGGCTGATCAAGCAGATACTCGAACGTGCCGTCAGTCGATCCATCGTCGTACATTACCAGTTCGTCAACGACCGGGCGGACATATTGCAAAAAGCGCATCAGATTGCCTTTTTCCAGCTCGTTATAGACCTGACAAATCCCAACTATTTTATAGCGAGACTCTGTCGCTAGTGCTTTTCTTGCCATTGCAACTGCTCTTTTCGTTTTCGGCAGATGGTTACTCCGGGATGCACTGGAATCGTGACCATTTCATAGTCCTTACAGTAGTGAGATAGCTCAGCGATCGCCTTGTATCCATCACCACAATAGCCGGGCTGCATCTGCACTTCATCCTTGGGATGTCCGTCGTGCATGATAATTAAGCCATGATCGCGCACTAGTGGGAAAAAGGCTTCAAAATCGGCTTTGACAGATTTTGCCGAGTGATCTGCATCGATGAACAGCATATCAATGACGATCTTCTTTTTGCTTAAATGTTTGGCTAGTTCAAGCGTGCTACCGTGGAAAAACGAGGCTTTAGGGGAACGAATCATGAATTCACCGGCACTCTCAGCCATATCAACTCCAATAAGCTGATCAGCGTAAGGCACAATCTGATTGAACAATATGCATTGGTATAGGCCCAATTCAACGTAAACCTTTGGTCTAACCACTTGCGCAAGATGCACAATAAATTCCTCATGCCAGTTTGGGGCTACTCCGGGCATGCTTTGCTTGTCTTTAAATAGGCGCTGCAGGATTGTCCTTGTGTTCATGTGCTCCTCGCTTGTTTATTAGCAGAAACATTGTTCCAATGGCACGGGTACAATACTACACCATCATAATGCTGTCCGATTACCTGATCAGGATCGGTTGAAAGTCTTTCCACGGTGAAGGTGGTAGCTTCAGGTATCCAATCGGTAACCTCGGTCCCATTTGCGCCAAGGCCAATGGCGTACATTCCAGGACCAAAGATATTGGGGTCAAAGTTTACCCGAAATACCACCGGTCCGGGACTTAGGTTTTGTAGCAAATCTTGCGAAGTTGCGAACGAGTTAAATAAGGGGTAGCCAAGCGACGAGTTCACATTAAACCCTAAGTTCCAATCGTTAGTTTGGCGATGCAGGAGCCCATGGATTTCAATTGAAAACGTTTCTCCGAGTGTAATAGTAGAGCTCGCTCGGCCTTTTGCATTGATGATACGTAGACGCTGAAACTGAAACGCACTACTTTCAAGTGAGTTTTTGCGTGCATCGCTTCCGGAAAGATCAACGTCAGCGGTATCGCCTGAGTGTGCTTCAGACAAATATTTACCAACGATCGTAGCGGTCGGACCAATATCAACCATTGTGCCTTTATCCAGCCATAGCGTGCGCTGGCACAACTCGTTAATAACCGCCATATTATGGCTAACAAAGATGATGGTACGTCCCTCTTGCCCCACCTCGCCCATTTTATTCAAGCATTTTTTTTGAAATCGAGCGTCCCCTACTGCCAGCACCTCATCCACAATCAGAATCTCCGGCTCTAAATGCGCTGCTACAGCAAAAGCCAGACGCACGTACATGCCGGACGAATAGCGCTTAACCGGAGTATCGAGGAATTGCCCGATCTCCGCAAAATCGACAATTTGATCAAATTTACGTTTCACTTCGGCTCGCGACATCCCGAGCACTGCTCCGTTCAGATAGATATTTTCACGGCCGGTCAGCTCAGGATGAAACCCCGTTCCGACTTCCAGAAGCGACGCCACTCGGCCACGCAGGGTAATGCGGCCACGAGATGGCGGGGTAATTTGAGATAATATTTTAAGCAGCGTGCTTTTGCCAGCGCCATTCCGACCGATTACGCCGATAGCCTCGCCCGGACCTATATCCAACGTCAGATCTTTAAGAGCCCAGAACTTATTTTTTTGACTGGGACGCTTGCCAAAAATGCCTGCAATTGCGTCGCGCAGCGACAGATATGATTGTGTGGCACCAAGAGTGTATTGCTTGCCAACGCCTTCAATTGAAATAATCGGATTGCTCATCTTTCGATACCTTTACAACACATCTGCAAAAAAACGTTCTGTTTTTTTGAAATAACTCATCCCGGCCGCGAGCATCAGTACGCTGATTGCGGCAGTTGCGGCCAACGTATGCCAGTTCACCGGGCCAGTAGACAATAAACTAGTACGGGCTGAGGAGATGACGCCAGCCATCGGATTTAAGAAAACAATCCACTGGAATCGCGCTGGAATAATGCTTGAAGGATAAATCACCGGAGTGAGGAACAGTAAAATTTGGATGAAAAACGGCAGCACGTAGCGCACATCACGATATTTGGTGTTGATGGCAGCAAAAAATAAGCCGATACCAGAGGCACTACACAAAGCGAGCACAAATAGCAACGGCAACAGCACTAAGCCAAGCAATGAGGGGGTGAAGTGATAATACAACATAATCACAAACAGAATGATCAGCGCGAATAAAAAATCAACCGCTGGTGTGACAGAGGTGCTAATTGGCAAAATCAAGCGCGGAAAATAGACCTTTTTGACCATATTTTCATTATCAATCATGCTCGATGAAGCACCGCTCAAGGCAGTAATAAAGTACGTCCACAGCAACAGTCCGGTGTAGACGAAGATAGGGTAGGGGATTCCGTCAGATGGAATGTGGGCAAAGTTGCCAAAAAAAATGGTGAACACCACCATGGTCAGGAACGGTTGCAGGATGGCCCACAACACCCCAAGGGCAGTCTGTTTATAGCGTACTTTGATGTCGCGCCATACGAAAATATAAAAAAGCTCCCGAAAGCGCCATAATTCTGACCACTGATTTCGCAGGCTTTTGCCGGGTTCGATCACAATTTCGGGTTTCGGTGTGCTATCCATAAATTCCGGTACTTGATCTTATCATTAGGCGAATTGTATCAGATTATCGCTGCTGCATCCATCACAAATTAAAATGCGGCCTAAAAATCTGTGAGGCACCTATAATGAGATATTCGAACAGCATCGATTTAAAGAGACTGATAGATCACACCAGAGCGCTTGAATTCAGGAAAAGCATGCCGAACATCGATAATTACCGGACGCATCCCGGCAGCTCCCATAATCTGATGCTGCAGCTGTAAAAAGATCTGATGAGGAGTGGCGATGATCACTGCATCGTATGTTTTTTGTAGATCAGGCACTGCCGTGACCCCGAATTCATGCGTGATATCTGAGTCGGTAAGTAGTGGATCATACCCGCTTACAAGAGCTCCTAACTGTTGTAGCCGCTTGATGGTCAATGCAATTTTCGAATTGCGCAGATCTTTGACGTTTTCCTTAAAGGTCAATCCCATCACCAAAATACGCGCTCCAGCAACGTCACGCTTCGCTTCCGTTAAGCCACGCACACAAAGGTCGGCCACAAATTCTGGCATATAATCGTTTACCCTGCGACCGGCGGTCACCACCTCTGGGCGATACCCAACTTCCAGCGCTTTTTGCACTAAATAGTAAGGGTCGACCCCAATACAATGACCACCCACCAAACCGGGCGTGAATTGCAAAAAGTTCCATTTGGTACTTGCAGCCGCCAAAACGTCATGGGTATCTATATCAAGACGATGAAAAATTAACGAAAGTTCATTCATCAGGGCGATATTTAAGTCGCGTTGCGTGTTTTCGATCACCTTGGCCGCCTCCGCGGTTTTGATAGTTTTAGCCCGAAATACACCGGCTTTGCACACCAATCCGTACACCTCGGCGATACGGTCGGAGGATGCCTGATCCATTCCGGCTACCACTTTGACGATTTTTTCCAAGGAGTGCTCGTGATCGCCTGGATTAATACGCTCCGGAGAGTAGCCGACCTTAAAATCGCGCCCGCACTTAAGGCCAGACGCCTTTTCCAATATCGGCGCGCATATTTCTTCCGTTACCCCGGGATAGACCGTTGATTCGTAGACCACAATCGATCCGGGTTGGATGTTTCTGCCAACCATTTCACTTGCCTTTTCGACCAGGCTTAAATCTGGTTTGTTCAGAGCATCAACCGGCGTTGGCACCGCCACAATTACAAAATTAGCTTGTTTGATATCGGCCTGGTCAGTACTGTAGATCACTTTGGCCGATGCAAACTCCGATTTGCTTAATTCTCCGGTTGCATCAATCGCAGTCCTAAGCTCGTCAACCCGCCGCTGGTTTACATCAAATCCATATGTTTTGACACCGGACCGGCCAAATGCCAGTGCCAGTGGCAACCCAACATAACCAAGGCCGACCACACACACCGTCAAATCGGAGGTAGTTACTGGTTTTTGTACCATGCAATAGTTTCCTTTAATCCTTGCTCAAAATCGACAATTGGCTGGTATCCGATGAGCTGTTTTGCTTTTGCGATATCGGCTTTTGAATGCATCACATCACCGGCGCGCGAGTGATCATATTGCGGCTCAATGTTCGTTCCTAGCGCTTGATTGATCATCAGAACCACCCTATTTAAGCTGAAACTGCCACCACAGGCGATGTTGAGCATCTCCCCCGATACGGCACTCTCGGCCGCTAAGATATTAGCATGCACATTGTTTGCCACATAGGTAAAGTCGCGCGATTGCGTGCCATCACCGTTGATCACCGGGGACCGCCCATCGAGCATTGCGGTAATAAACTTCGGAATGACCGCCGAATACTGACTGGCGGGGTCTTGATAGGGTCCAAACACATTAAAGTAGCGCAAGCTTAGCGTGGGTAGCCCATAGGTACTGGCAAAAATACGACAATATTCTTCTGCCGTAAACTTTGTCAACGCGTACGGGGAGAGAGGATGAGCCGGCAGGTCTTCCTTTTTCCATTCGACTGCGACGTTGCCGTAAGCTGAACTGGAAGAGGCATAGATCGTTTTTTTTACCTCAGCATCTCGGGCTGCTAAGAGTACATTTAGAGTACCAGTGATGTTCACCGCGTGAGAGGACAGCGGGTCAGCGATTGAACGGGGCACTGAAGGCAACGCTGCCAAATGAAACACGTAATCGACACCGTGAAAATGCGGCTTGATTCCTTCCAAATCGCGAATGTCTACCTCAATCAGCTTGATATCGTGCTTAATATCTGCCAAATTAGACCTTCTACCGGTAGCGAACGTGTCGATTACAGTGACGTTGTAGCCTTTTTTGAGCAAAGCTCTAGTCAGGTGCGATCCAATAAAACCGCCGCCGCCGGTTACTAAGGCCGTTTTCATTGCTGCAGCTCCAGCCTCGCTTCTCGCAGATAGCTCGCAGCGAATTGGTTGCTCTGGAGAGCAACGCTGTTCGCAAGCGCACTGTAGTTACTCACTTTGTTCGCAACAATACTCCCGAAGGTCGTTAGTTGTTCGCTTGGGGTCACAACCATCATCGCTTCACTTTCTGCTTATCCCGACTCGCCGCATGCTCGCGGAGGGCAAGATCTGACGTTAAATCATTTAAATCACGTTCTAGGCGTTCAGCCTTCAAATAAATGCGATACGAGAGAAATAGTAAAAACACAATAGCCACCCCGATGACCGTACCAACTCCGGCTTGCGGCCCTAAGATATTAATACGCAACCAGTCGGCGATGCGCGGGAAATAGGCAAATACTAACACTGAGCTCCACACCGCCAACCAAAACAAAAAAACCGGCCATGGCTCGCGACGACGGCGATATTCATCATACGATTTTATCAGCACAAATAATGAAAATAGCGTGACAATGACTTTGACTAACATAACGTTACCTAGTAATGGCTCTGACCGTCAGCCGAATAATAATGTTGAGGCCGTTTGTAATACTCTGGCCTTTTTTGCGCGAATACGCGGTGTAGATAGTATCTACCGGCACCTCAACCAGCCTCAGATGAGCACGTCGAATTGCACCTAAAATTTCGCTGCAAATTTCGTAGCCACTCGACGAAAGGCGCATGCGCTGAAGCGCGGCCTGATTATAAGCCCGAAACCCAGATTGCGAATCAGTGGTCGCCGCTCCGCCATACAATCGAGTGATCGAATTCATCAGCTTGTTACCAAAAATTTTTAGTAATGGCATGCCCGATGCGTTGACCAGGCGTGTCCCAATCACTACATCACTTTCCCCGGCCAAAATCGGCGCGATCACGGCGGGTAAATCAGCTGGATTGTGTTGGCCATCGCTGTCAATCGTAACCGCAATATCAGCGCGCAACTTTTTAGCCTGTTGAATGCCGGTTTTGGTGGCGACGCCAACACCCCGATTCATACGATGCCGCACCACCATCGCCCCATGCTGCTCCGCCACTTCGGCAGTGTTATCGGTCGATCCGTCATCGATCACCAACGTCATCACTCTGTCTATTCCAAGGATGCTCGTTGGCACAGCATCGAGCACAGACCCAATAATGGATGCCTCGTTAAAGGCTGGTAAGATAATGGCTAATTTCATTGGTACAGTACGTTCACAAATAGCTGATCATGTGATGATCAGTGCTTACTTCTAGTTATAGATCGAATTATACCAAAACGCAAGTTGCAAATATGGTTTGGTTAATTGTCGAGTATCAGCACCCTGCTATGTACTATGTGATAGGCAGAGACATCTATGTTACTTCAGTCTATTGAATCTTCAGTTCATCAGTGGCACAATCGGGACGACGTTACGATCTTTTACAATCGAGGGTAGATTCATGACCAATACGATCACGCGACGGCAGTTTATGCACGACGGCGCAACCTACTTGGTGGCGAACTACGGCGTGCGTACGGAAGATCAATCCGAACGACGAATGGCTTTGATTCATCTCGCCGGTACAGGATCGACTACACAATTCCCGACTTCCGGTCGAGTATGCCTGTTTATTCACGGTATGAATAACCCGGTTGAGCAAATGACGCTGCCCGCGGAACTGGCTGTAGATCATGGACTGTGCGAGAGCGCCTACGGCGTGATGTACCCGTGGTGGAAACAGGTTGAACAAAACGGGCGGGACTTGCGCACATTGCTTCGTCGCATCCCTGCAACTCAAAAATTGATCGTGGTGGCGCATTCGCTTGGCGGAGTAGTGGCACGATACGCTATCGAACAAGACGATTCAGACACAGACAACGTGTCCAGTCGCATCGCAACCTTGGTGCTGCTTGGGGTACCCAATCAAGGTACTAAAATTGCTCGCGTATCAAAGCTCTGGCAGGCCATCCTTGGCCAGACCGACTATCGCTTGATACTCCCACTTGCGCGGCAACTTGATCCTGATTCGCCGGAAGGCAAAGCATTGTTTGGGCAATTGAACGGCAGGGTAGTCAATCGATTGTGTCGCTATCCCATCTTTGCGTTTGCTGGCAAAAACAGTATCAGCTGGGAACTCGGGCTCGGTGGCAATTTGGCGGTCAATAACTATCCTGGCAAGGATTGCGACGGCTTAGTAAGCGCGGAGAGTGCTTTGTCCGTACCGAGCGACGCCAACTTCGGTCGTCAATCCTGCGGCCAATCAAACGTCCTTGCAGCAAACCACAGCGAGCTCATACAAAAACCTAATATCGTCGCCCAGTGGTTGGCAATGGTGCAGCATGATCAATCAAAAGCCGGCCCCATAATGACCATCAGTCCGGAGCCCTTACGTGATGGTGAGCCAGCGCTCGGATGGCGCTACGAAGTGCACTTCGCTAATCACGCGCATTATGCCTGCACGATCACCGAATGGGGGATGCGCACTTTCGACCGCAGCGGTAATGAGCTGATGCGGCAGTGGCACAACAACGCTACTGATCAAAAACAGATATTCCCGCAGGACCGTACTGGCTGCCATTACGTTGTGCCGGCGCATGGGGCGATGCAAGTGCCGTTTTTCGCCCTATACGACCGACAGCGTCACAATTACTCTGCCGCTCCCAGTCAACTGCGCGCAAAGACGGTCGAGATGTATTGTGCTGGCAGATTGGCAAACGGGATTACAGTCGAATCGCGCATTGCCTTTACGCTGACCGATCCTGCCGATCCGCGTCTCACCCCACCCCGTAATGCACACGTTTGAAATCAAATGGTCCTTATCAACACTTGATGCGGACCTATTTTTGTGGACGAGGAAGGTATTTTATGTTATGATTTTATTCATGGAGAGGTGTCCGAGTGGTTTATGGAGCCAGTCTTGAAAACTGGAGTGCCTGAAAGGGTACCGTGAGTTCGAATCTCACCCTCTCCGCCAGCTATAATCTATTCTTGTTAAGAGAAGCCTGCCTGTTTTTAAATAGTTAGACTTTCCTTAACAAATCATCACTTGCATGAAAGTGAGGCTGTCATGAGTCGGATCAATGTACTGAATACCAACGTTGAGCACGGTGATAACGAAGTATTGATCGCCATTCGAACCGATGGCATGCCGATATCGCAGTATGATTTCGAGCGTTGTTGGCGGCATGATGGTGTCATCTTCAATGCCCTGCTCGAGGCAGCTTACATCTCCGCCGATGGAACAGCACTAGTCTGGTTCCGTCAGAACATGGTGAAACCTTTTCGCGACCCTAAGAAAAACTGGATAAGCATATTCCACTACGTCCGGCTAGATTAACTCGTTTCGTGAGACTTCAAGGCCTATTGCAACTCTGCTCTAGGCCTTTTCAATTGTTTTCTTGTTGAGCTCGCGGCTAAGGTGTAACTAAGGACGGTTGAGATTGTCCTAGCAATAATTAACAGGAGACCGGTGATGACTCATGCCTTAATTGGCACCATAGATATTGGTGCTAACAAGAGCCTGTTTGGCTCTGCGATGAGGCATGAGGGACAGTGGTCCGTTATGCATACTCATGAGCAGAGCACCGAGGAGCTGCAGGGGGCGCTCGATCTGATGCGAATCATCAATGAGCAGGTCTGCGAAGCTCAGATCCGTGCGGGACGGCGTTTTGATCTGCTAAGCATTTCTACCGCTGGCGTGCTCGATCTTGAGCGCGGAATGATCCTGCACGCTGATCGGCTCGGATTGCACAATGTGCCGCTGCGTCAGCTTGTTAAGGATGCTTTCGGCGTCCCTACCGTCATCGGGAAGGACGGCGACATGGCTATCCTTGGCGAAGCCCGTTTCGGAGTTGGTCGCGGCACATCCAATTTTATGCGCTTGACCGTCGGATCAGGTATCGGCTTTGGTCTCATCCAAAACGGACATCTGATCCAAGGCGTAGAAATTGGCTGTCTACAGGTGACCGATCGTTCCTACATTCCGTGCAGCCGCTGCGGCAAGCATAACTGTTTGCGCATGATTGCACCCGGCAATGCGATTGAAGGAGCAGTCGTTCATTTCATCGAACAAAAGCAGCCGAGTACGCTGCGACGCCAATTCGATCTCGGCATTCCCTTAAAGGTGCCATTGATCGGAAGTGCGGCTGCACGCGGTGACGCGCTTGCGCGATCACTTATTAATGCCTCAACTCGAGCCATTGGTGAAGCGATTCACCAGCTTCAGCGCGCATACCACATCGAGATGTGCGTGATAGGCGGAGGCGTTGCCAATCTCGGACCGATGTTTATCGATCCCATACGGGCATATGTGCCGCAAGTCAGAATCACCGAATCTGACCTAAACGGCCACGCGGGCTTGTATGGGGCGATCGAAAACGCCACCACTCATCATCCTGATCTTTTGCTGGCAGATCAGACTCGCTTGACGCATGTGCCAGAAATCTTCCAGCCAGCTTTCGCTGGTTCCGCTGTCGGGTAGACGAATCCATGATTTGTCTACCCTATTTTTCTATTTATTTCTGAGCTGACATCTTTGATGTCATCCTGAATTTAGTTCAGGATCCCACTAAAATTCCGAAACAAGTCCGAAATGACAGTTTTGTAAATTTACAACTAGGCAACTGTCACTAAATTTGATATTATTACACCATGATTCACCGCCTTAAGACAAATACCGAAACTCTACAGCAACATTTTCCTGACACCTACCGTCAGTTTTTTGCGATCTCCCAGCGGGTTGCCTCCGCTTCGCACTCCTTCCTTTGGGCGGGCGATTTTGCTGGCTTTTACGGCGGCCTGATGATGACACAAAAACTGCCCTTCCGAGCTTACACCGGCTTTGAAACCACCTTTGATCATGCTATCTCGATCGCACCTGAATACACTACGTTTGAGCCGGCGGAGCAGCAATTTGTACAGCGTCCGCTCGACAGTGACCTTAAAAAAAACTTGCAACAGTATCTGCAAAAGCACTTTTTGCAGCATCCGCATTTTACCGGCATAACGGTACACATCTTGACCGAAATGCCACTTGGTCATAGCTTGGGCGCGAACGGCGCCATCGCGGCTAGCCTGGCACGGCTACTTCACGATAGTGATGACGTTGATGTCATATTTAAAACAGCCCGAAATATCTTGTCCGCCAGTCAATCTGGCCATTCTTCCGGCGTCTCCGCCTACGCGGCACTGGCTAATAGCACGACACCGATTGTATTTCATGCAGGAGACGGACAACCCTACGCTAAGTCAATTGATCAACTAATCAAACTGGAAAAATCTGCGGCCTGGCCAATTGATTTTGGCCTGATCTACACCGGATCTGAGACGAACGCGGAGAGCGTGGTACTGGCCAATGATCACGCTATCGCTGAGCTTGATACGGCAGCTGGTGAACTCAATGATTTACTACATAACCATACCAATCTCGATTTCAAAACTACCTACATTAACATGCTCAACATGACTAGTGGTCTGCTCGTCACCGCCTTGTCCGATTTGTTCAAAAAAGGGGTCAGTAATGCCCGGCTTGATAGCCTGTTTAGCACCATGAATCAGTATCAAAACCTGTTACACATTCTGGAGGTCTCAAACTCCACTACCGATTTGTTGTATGGCCGCATTCATCAACTCGCTAACAAGCAGGTGAATGACGTTGGCTCAGGCGCCAAGATATCCGGCATCGGGAAAGGCGGAGCCCTGCTGTTTGCCCTACCCTACGCTACCCATCGCGCTGATTTGATTGCGTTGATCGAACAAGTGCGCACCACAACCGGTAAATCAGTCTGGCTCGATTACGCCTCATGGATCGATGGAGTGGAGACAAAAGGGGCTGTTTTGGAACAAGATATCGCAAAAGGTATTTACTCCTCATTCATCGGGCGTGACGTGCGAAACGTTACGGTTCTCCGTCAAGGGACCCAAAGCGATCAGGTGTTGACCAACGAGCACTTTGCCGAATTTGCGCCGACTATTGATCTACTACTCGACAAAACCACCAGCAAAATCTCTATCGCTGGCACCACCGTCACTAGCAAAGAATTGCCCAGTCAAAAAGCGACAGTGGCGATTGTGGCTGATTTGATTATGGCTCCCAATTTTACTCTCACCAACGATCAGCTACCAGGCACCTACGGCACCAATCGCTACGACCTGCACGGTAAAATCGTTTTGCCACTCATTAAACAGGTGAAAGAGTTGACGGGCCGCGATTTGCAACTAAGCATTCAGGGCAATATGTACGACCATTACACCCTTTCACTCAATCCCTCCAATATTGTCATTGGCGTGGTTGAACAAAAAGTGTGAAAGCTGCCACGCGATGCTAGTGATCCTCGCTCGGCTAGCTCTGGCACCTTTCATGCTCATTGTCCAACTCTTAGGCAGAGATTGGACTACTTGCGCTGAAAAGGATGCCTCGAGCGTGCGAGCGTCGGAGTCACCACGCAATTTCTTCCATTTTTTTCTTAATCATCCTGATCTAAACTCATCTCAAGCAAGTGCCGATAAGCACATGGCGTTTGCTTGCACATCCTTTCCCAAGGCCCTAGGCCTTGTTAAATATAGTCTCTCGCATCATGGAGGACGTTATGGAAAACGAAGGGAACAACGTGAAAACACTGATCAACGTCTCGCCTCATGATCCGCCATTTTATTATAGTGGCGACATCGATGATGTAGGCGGGGCATACGAAGCTGTTCGTGAGAAAGGGTCGTGGCTGATCACGCCAACTCGACAGCCATCTACCCAACCGGCCGTGGCGTCCTAACAGACGTCTTCCCGCCTTTGAACGCAGCCGCAACTCGTTGCATCTGGCCACGCAGCGCCTGCGACTGCAACCCCCTCAGTAACAAACTAACCCGTTGCTGAGGGGTTTTTATTTATCTGTCTGAACCTGTTACAATCACAACCGTATGAATCTCAAAGCTATTATATTCGACCTTGATGCCACCCTTATCACCACCGATGACGTGAGCTATCAAGCCATCCGCAGTTACCTACAGGAAAAACATGCGCATGAAATTGAGCCACAGCACTACGGCCACACTATCGGCCACTCAAATGAGGATTTTATTCGAGTACTGCAGGAAAAGACCGGTCTTGCCGTGAATGGTTCAGAGATGATTCCAGAGATTCGGGCACGGGCTGATTATGCCCAGATGAAATTAAAACCCGGCGCCCGAGAGCTGTTAGATTTTTTGCATCATCATAAGCTCAAAATCGCCCTCGCCACCACTACTTCACGTGCTCGCTTTGAAGCAAAGACAGGGCATTTAGATATTGCGCGCTATTTTGATGTGGTGGTGACCGGTGATGATGTTACAAAATTAAAACCGGATCCTGAGCTGTACCTCACTGCACTAAAAAAATTAGATCTCACCACCAAGCAGTGTGTGATCGTGGAAGATAACGAATCAGGGGTTCAAGCCGGTCAAGCGGCCGGCTGCACCGTGTTGTTTGTGCCAAATAGCTACGCGGCTGATGCTGATGAGACCACTGCAAAATATCAAGTCGAACGCTTCCATACTCTCGCTGATATCATTACATATCTAAGACCTCAGCTCCCAAATTCTAAATTCTAGCCCTGTGGTGAGCTTGTCGAATCCATCCTACATTCCAACGATGCGCGAAATGCGATCTGACAATGTTTCTTCCGCTGTTTCCTGAGGCAATACTTCACCAAGCAGCTCCTCGACGTCAGCTGGCGCAACATCCTCAATAATGATCGATTGAGGCAAGCCGAATCGCCTGGTAGACCACAACCGCAAGATGTGGTGATTGTCAAAATCGAGCACTCCAAACGATTTAAACTGCTCAAACGGCACAACCTCGCCATCAATAATGATACCCTGTTCATGGATACCAAAGGTGCCTTGCGTTGGCTTGATGAAGCTGCGGCGAAGTAACCCAAGCGTGGCCAGCACCAGCACCGGAATAACCAACCATAGTGATACTTCAAGATAATTGCGCAGTACTACTGCCACGATGATGGCGGCTCCGCCAATCATCACCACACTAGAAATCCAACGGCTATCTTGGGGTGCCGCGATAAACTTATCTGCTTGCCACACAATCGCCGCTTCCGTTAGATCCGCACTGTCGTCAGATTTATGAGGTTTGATTGATTGTTTTTTCGTCGGTACTTGCGCCATGATATCTTCATTGCATACCAAAAAGCCTAAAAAATCAAATTATTACCACATATTCAGCTGATCAAAAATCAAAAAAGACTCTGTCAATAAGAGTCTTTCTTTACAAAATACTGGTATGCGAACCACCCGATTTATGGAACCAAATTGCGCTTGAACTCAGAGAGCTATCTCAAATCTTCGGCTTTGAGAATAGTCGCTTACTCGAACACGCTTATAGTTAATTACGAGGCTGTAATGGAACAAGGGCAGGCTCAACTGCATATTAATACCGATGAGCTTAGCAGCCCTTATTGATACTTTTAACGAGATCAATCATCTAGGAGGCCGACATCCTTCAAACGCTCATAGAACTCTTTGCCTTGCTGGCCAGTCTTAATTGCTTCCTCGATAACAGGTTTTTTAATGTAATGTTTCTCACCGAAAGTCATACCTACGCCGTCACTTGGTGATAACTGTCGCATAACCTCTCTGCTAGTTGCCCGCAGCTTACTTGGTAGGCGTTTTGCAGTACCCATCAATTTCCACCGCTCCGCACTTCTGCCTGTAATGCCAAACGTTAAGCGACCAGTCGTGATGGCGTAGTCCGCCCCTATTTCTTTGACCTTACTATTAAACTCCCGATTGGTTTGAATTTGATAATCTCGGGATTCGTATTGCTTAAAAATACCGATGATTTGGTCGGCAACGGTGAGACCAAGGCCTTTGCCAACTCGGGCCAACTCTTCAGCAGCCTTATCTTTGTCACCAGACATTGCTAAACCAACCGCTTCTAGGGTCGATTTTGCCATTTCGTATAAGAGTTGGGTTTTTTCTGGATACTCGGTAGTACGTCCAGCTTGCCTGAAGGCCACGATCATTTCAGGGAGAATTTCTAGGGGAACAAGAGATGTGTAACCTTTGATTATGCCTTTTTTCCAAGGTACGGAAATTTCCGTATCTTGAATTTGCTTATAGTGCGCACTTAAAACAAAGTTCGAAAATGTTGTTTTGGCTAGCCATTCGATAAATTGATCTGAGCGAACGCCAATGAATTGAGCAATGGAGGGTAAGCTAATAAGAATGAAGCTCTTAACATGCACGCTGTCGATTATTTCGGTGTCAACTTTTACCCATACAATTTCTTCGGGGAGAACTTGAGCCATGGAGGCATTAGTTAAAGATTCGTCGGGCAGGTCATTATTCGAGGTCTCTACCGCATCATTACCGCTAGCAACCAATTCAATGGCTTCTTCCTGTCCACCTTCCCATTCAAGAATGTGGGTAATTTTGAGTAGGAGATCTTCCTCAGTCTCTTTATCAGTATTGACTGAGATACCTTTACCGAACAACCCATCAATTACTATTCGTTTGCCCTGCACAGTATCGTAAAAAATGCGTAGCTTAGTGCTATCAATTTCAGGGTATCTCGTCTTTATTTTGAGCTCTAGGTCTTTTAGGAGCTCCGCGAGAATGCGGCTACCCACGTAGCATGTCTGTCCTCTAAAACGCATCGTTTGAATCCTGCCACTTTCTGCCAAACGATAGACCCGCTGCCTATAAAAATACTTTGCCCCGAGCTCTTCTTCGATCTCAGTGGGGGTGAGCAAGTCAAAATGATGATCTCTCATGATACATTCCTGTTACACTTCTAACACGTTAATGTAACAGGAGAGATGTGTCAATAGGGGTTCGGTAAATCAGAATTTGACTAGTACAGACAGCTCTTTACCTAATACCTGAGAGATAAGCCAGAGCTTTTTTAACGTTGGATTTCGAAGCCCGCGCTCTAAAAGAGAAATATAAGTACGATCAACGCCAATTTCTTCAGCGAGCTTTTGCTGACTCATACCAGCTTCAGTTCGCAGCTTAGCGAGCTGAAGGCCAAATTTTACAGTAATTTCATCTAATTGCGACATGTAGTCACAGAATAGAAGACAAAAACATAGCTGTATGCGGACAGCTTGTCTCAATTTTACTGCTATGTTATTGTTCGGTTAATAGAAAATTATAGAGGATTATTATGACATCATTCGCAACAATAATACTGCTTGTATCAATAATCGGGTTAATTATTGCGGTGATCAAACCATCGTTACTAGAGCGAGTATTCAAGGATCAAAAGATTGGCCGTGGAAAGGCAATACTTGCTTCTACTGCACTCTTTGTCTTGTCATTCTTTATGTTCGTATTATCGCCGAGCGATAAACAGCCCCAACCAGTAGCGCAAACACAACCCGTAACTCAATCGGTAGCAGAAACCGCTACAACTAAGCCGGTCGCCAGTACTCCTACTACACCTCAAACAATAGAGGATAAGTTATGGCAAGCGGTTGATACCGCATTGAAGCAGCGAACAAACATTAAAGTGAGCTACGACGAAAAAGAAAAAGTAGCGTTCATCGAACACACAGATGCGGATGCATATACCGCTGAAAGCTTTGTTAAGCAAGCTTATGCAATGTTTGTCTTATTCGGCCAAGAAGTTTTCAAGATTGACGGTGTAGAGCATGTAAATGCGCAAAATAAGACTACGTTCACAGATCAATACGGCAAAAATAGTATTGAGAGCGGGGTAACGATTGAAATGACCAAGGCAAATTTTAGTAAATTTGATTGGAAGAATCTTGAATACCAGCAAGTAAACACCCGCATACAAGCAGCTAGTGACATTTATATTATCCGACAGGCATTAGCTAACGACATCAAAGATCAATCGAAGCTCTATCTCAAATTAAGCTATCCATAAGATTTAGGGGGCATGCTCTCATTTTTTACTATTCAGCGAGCTCTATACCAAATCTTTGAATCTCTTCTTCCAGTTCAGCCTCATTATAGGGAGTCTGATCAGCAGTATGAGATTTTCGCATACCGAGTTCTAATTCTAGCTTTTGAACATGCGCTTCTAAATTAATAACTCTATGGGCTTCTAAGAGTTTTCCAGCTAATAAGGCGATGGTGCTCGCTGTCTTAGTGTCGATGTCACCCTCTTGTGTGGCCATACGGACGCGATTAATTGTGTCGGCAAGTAAATTGATTACACTATGTCCATCGGTCAATTCTAAGGGCTCAAGACGGCAAACATAGTGCGCATGAGCTATGCGCCCACCTCTCGACTGTGCCAATTTCTTATCTGCATCGCTGATTTCAGGACTATGGAGATAGCAGTAATCAGCGCCTGTCATAGCATAGGCATTACATTGTGAACCGTCTTCTTTGACATAACTACATTTCATAACATAACTCGAGTTACTTAGTGTTGACACCCACATTGTAAATGAATAGGATTGATTTATAAATTATTAGGAGAGCTTGCCAAACACCTTTTGTCTCGAGTGCCGGTAAATTTTACCTAAACAAACACCGCCACTTGGTCAGGTGTTTTTGTGTCCAATAAAGGAAAAAAGCGAGACTCACTAGACGAGGCGACAGTTCATCAAGAGCTGGATGCTTGGGCTGATCTTATGATTGATTTCTATTTGAGCGAACACTATGATCAAAATAGTGAGTGTAAGGAAAATCCAAATGGCTAATGCTGTAATTTATTGCCGCGTCTCAACGAACGAGCAAGTCGTAGAGGGTAGTAGTCTTATTACCCAGCAGAAGGCGTGTGAGGATTATGCGGACAAGAATGGGTATATTATCGTCGAGCGGTTTATTGAAGAGGGAGAGAGCGCTAAAACGGCAAATAGACCTACATTGAAGCAATTGCTGGATTATTGCCAACGAAACCATAAGCAAATTGAAGCGCTGATTATTCCTAAAATTGACCGCCTATCAAGGGATGCCTTAGACTATGCTACTTTACGTGTTTTCTTTAAGAAGTTGGGTATAGCACTTATTTCCGTATCCGAACCTCTTTCAGATGACCCGACAGGGCGTTTTCTAGAGACGGTATTGTCAGGTGCATCGCAGTTGGACAATGAGATACGGACGGAGCGAGCTACCGCAGGGATGAAACAAGCCGTGCAGGAAGGCCGCTATGTGTCAAAGGCACCAGTCGGGTATAAAAACGTTGTTTTTAATGACAAAAAGAACATCGCTCCCGATAAAGGTAAGGCAAAATTTGTTGTCAAGGCATTTGAGATGGTGGCGAGCGGTAAGTATAGCGTTGAGGAGGTACGTCGAATTTTAGAAGCAGAAGGATTTAGAGGGTATAGAGAGGCGAAGATTTCGAAATCTAGCTTTGCTACCATGTTACGCAAAAAGACTTATATTGGGCTCATTGAAGCATTTGGCTTAAATATTACTGGATCGTACCCATTTGTGCCGATTGTTGAAGTTGCTGTGTTTGAAAAGGCGCAGAGTGTATTGAGAAAAGAGCGAGCACCTAATGCATCGCGGTATTCTAAAGAAAACCCAGATTTCCCCCTACGCGGCATCGTAATGTGCCAGAATGGTCATAAACTTACCGCAGCATGGTCAACTGGTCGTAATGCGAAGTACGCGTTGTACAGGTGCAATATATGCAAACGGAGTAGCAAACGTAAGCTTGACCTTGAAAACGGATTCAAGGCGTACTTAGGTGAATTTGAATATAGCCAATTAGAAACCAAGGCCTTAGAGGCGCGTATCCATGCAAAATGGAATGAAAGGAATAAAGCAGCGATTGATCATAGAATGCAGTTAAACCTTGAAATTGATCTACTCAAGCAAGATCAAAAGATCTTAGCCAAAAAGGTTGTACAGGGTATTATTCCTGATCGAGTTGGTAAAGAAGAAGCAGAGGAAATGGAGAATCGTATTGAAGAATTGCAGTCGACGCTATCTGAAATACCTCAAATCGAGGCTGAAGCAGACAAAGTAATTGAATATGCTACACAATTTTTAACAGGGATTGGGAATCGGTGGGAAAAAGTTGATCTTAAAGTAAAGCAGCGGTTCCAAAGCTTCGCTTTTCCTGAAGGTTTTACCTATTACGACAACGGAGAATTTGGAACCACCAAAATCCCGATCATTTTTAAGCAAAAAGCATCTATTTTGGGACAAAATTCTAGTGTGGTATGCCTGAGAGGACTTGAACCTCTGACCTTCGGCTCCGCAAGCCGACGCTCTATCCAACTGAGCTACAGGCACGAATGAGACCTGGACTGGCACAAAGATGCTAGTGACTCTTCGCCCTTAGCTTGAGCGATGTTCCGGCTCATCCCCAGCCTTTTTAGTAAAAAATCTGGGTTCTTGCGCAAAACAATCGCTTTCAGGCGGCGGGCTTGAGGTCACCAAGCGTCGATGGCGGAGAGGGTGGGATAAAACTTGAACACCTTTTGGAATGGCTAGACCAGTTACGGCTGGCCTACTCTGAAGATTAACACTTCCGTTTATTTTTTCGCAAGGTTTCGGATGACCTCAATTTCTGAAATTATATTGTAAATTTTGATTTCTTTTCCAAGCGTATATTCCTTAGACGAGAAACTGTCATTATTCTTTCGGGAAGGCTTTGGGTAACCAAGTTTATCCAATGTAAACAAGTCGACAACGCGATGGTATCTCTTGTTTTTAGTATTGGAGCTAATTAGGTATATATAATCACGGCCATTTTTCTTGTTGTCATCGGGATCCGTATCCGTCTTACCTTTTTCCTGAAAGTCTCTATTTGCGTCTTCGTAACACCGGCTAGCTTCATAGTCCCCAGGTCTTTTCTCTCTTTTAAAACAATACAAGGTGTATTTGTTCTGAAAAAAACGATACAAGGCAATTGCAGCTAAAGTAACCAACAATAACCCTAGAGTATTTTGAGTTGTCCATTCAACAAATTCTTTTATTAAGGTGATATTTAACGTCATGGTTTTCTATTTGGGCGCAGTCCAAATGGCGATAACTTTTAAAGAATATCGAACGACTTGAGCTTTAAGACTCTAATGACGTCATAAAGCTTATCAAGGGAAGGGTTTACTTCGCCACGTTCAATCTGAGAGTAATAACTCCCGTTCATACCTGCTTGGTCGGCGACCTCGTTTTGGGTCAGTCGAGCCTTTTCGCGAGCTGCTCGTAACTTTTCACCGAGCGCTTTACGCAGATGTTCGTTATTTTTGCTGGTCATACGCCGCTATCATACCAGATTCGGCGCAAAAGGTACAGGAGTGGGTACTTACTCTTTCTCGATATTCTTTAGTACAAAATACCCATCTTCGCTATGAAGCCTAAGTTTGATCTCCGTATCCATCTTTATAATTCCTCTGCCCGGAGGGAAAAGCTCAATTTCTTTTTCCTCAAGTGCGATTGACGATACCATACCGAGCACTTGCGCATAGTCTGAAGGGTTGTAGGTATCAATTTCTCTCCAATTTTGGATTGCTTGAATTGGCTTGATAGGACCAGTAGTAACATTGGCAGAGCGTAGAGTTTTATTTCTTACATCGTAGATTCCGACTACTTCTTCAAGTTGTACCGCGCCTTCGCATGCTCTTGTTTTTACTTCGTAGTTAAAGGCTAAACGATCGGGGGTAAAAAGTTTACCATCCTTATCTACTATTTGAAATTCCGTAGGACTCTCTATGGTGACAGTGTGAGTTCCTTTAAGATGGGGAAGAAGGCTGGAATTCCATGGCTCCTTGAATAGCTCGAGACAGCTTATTCTTTCTTCTCCAGTGTTATGAATGAGCATGATTTGGTCTAGCGGCATACCTGAAAAGTCACCTCCGTTTGCATGAGCATCCAGCTCTATGCCCTCAACAAAGTAATCTACAAGTAAGGTTTTCTGGGAAACGGAGAATTTGACTTCCTCATCAGCCGAGTCAATAAGATGAAATAGTTGAATATTCTTATGATCTGCCCACTTCACTGCCCCTTGAGTGTAGTTAGAATTAGAGATGATGGCGCCCCGCTTCGTACCCAAATCTTCCAATTTCGAAATAAAGGCTTCAATCTCATGATCCCCGACGGTAACTTTCCAGTTCTTGCACTCTATTGCCAGGAAATCGAACTCTTCTGGACTAATAACTTGCAGATCCACCTCCCGACTATCGTTGGTAATCCGGCCCTTAATTTCCACCTTTGGTAGGACCTGAGTTTCAGGGGTAGATAGCCGCTTATATAACTGCTCAGCCTTATTCTGATAACGGTCACCTTTTTCTTGCGCTTTACTCATGGTAAGCTTTGCTATTTCAACAAGTCATCAAGCGTACAAGACAATAGCGCAGACCGATTCAGGACAATCTGCTCTGCCTGGTTTAGATTTTCTGCAGTCATACGAATGAATTTTGTCCGGATGGTATCACCGAGCACCACCCCGTTAGATTTCCGAAGGTAGTCCTCAGTTTTCTTGGCAAACAGTGTTGCGAACAGTTTGAGTTTATTTTCTGAAGCCGGACTGGTGGTAGTTCCATTCATTTTGATCTCAATAAGCTTGGTTACATCCTGATTCGGCTCACCCGGTAAATCATCTCCTCTGATCCAAAATTCGCTCATAGGGTATATAACACGGACACGAGCAGCAGGATCATCTTCGGTGAGGTACCAGAAGACAAAGGAGAAAACATCACTCATAACGTCATGATGAATATCTACTTTCTCTAGTTTGGTAACCGTGTAGATCTGATACTCCTTCAGCAACCGCAAGTAGCTCTCTCGCCAGCTCTGCAGCCAGTGCTCAATGTATGACCGATCGATAAAGAGCGGGAATAAGTCCTGTTCGAGGTTTTTGTTATTGACTTTATTCATCTGTAAAGTCAGCCGGTCAAAAAGAGCCCGGGGATCTTTTACGTCAACGTTCTTGGCAATTAAGTAATCGAGATCAGGCACAATTTTCTTACCCATATACCACAAGAGATCGTAAATATCCCGGCCTTTTTCTTCGTAGTTCTCTTTTCCAACTCCACGGGTTCCGCGCAAGAAAATGGCGGCAATTTTACTGGCCATGAGTGCGGACATGTTATAGGTAACGATCACAAAAGAAAGCTGGTCGTGGTTAATCGGTACCCGCTCGGTCGCCACTTTTGCTGCCACAAAATGATTAAGGTCGAGCTTTACATGCACCTGACTCGACGGATTACCGACGGCCAACTCCTCATTGACGTGAAATCGCAGCAGCAGGCCGCGTTCGCCCATTACTTTTACGGTCAAAAACTCCTCAGTTGCACTGTATTTATCCGCAAAATAGGTTTCAATTTCCTGTTTCAGCTCATCGAGAAACGACCGATTAACCACCTCGGTCACTTCAAAATCCAAATCAACCGACATACGGTCTAGGCCGTGGCAAATCCGTAAGGCTGAGCCGCCATACATAATCCACTTGCTATACTCTGGGTGGTGATAGATAAAATTAAGCACATAAAACTGCAGCTCTTCTTTGAGAGCATTGCGCCGAGTTTCGGCATCTAAATCGCTATAGCTACCCAGGCTATCCAGCTTTTTCTTAAGAATAGATAGAAGCATTTCACTCATGGCGCATGTACTCCTTTACTAACTGGTTAAATTTTTTCTGTTCGGTTTCAGGCATCTCATCAAAATCAATCCGCAGCTCTTCAATCAGTGGCTGAATTTCCTCGAACTGAATACCGCGAAACCGGCTGGTACGAAAATAGAGCAAGTCAAACAGAGCTTTGGCTGGAGAAGCGATAAAGAAATCAAACTCTCCCGACACCAGCGAAAAATCAGTAAACAGTCTCTTATCTATTGACTGATAGCTAAACGTGCCAGCCTTTGTCTGATATTCCCGAGTGACCTTTGGGGTTATAGAGGTAATGCCGTAAATAGCTTCGGTGGCCAGATTGTAGTACTGCAGGGCTGCCCATGAGCTGACATAGGAAGGAGTACGGATAATATTAGCTAAATAAAACCGGTAGGCGTTATTACTCTTGTGTTTGCTATAAAAATCAGACGAGACGTACAAACCCTTTTTTAAGGGGATTATTTCCTTACCGCGCAAAAACCGGCTGATGTAGGTATCAACGCTAGCAGAGGTCAAGCCCAACTGTTCTCCAAGCTGACGAATAGTCTGCTTAGTGAAATGGGGTAGAGTCTCAAGTTGAGTTAAGAGGTTATTACTACTTTTCATAATTATGACACTAATGTATCAAATGTGAAAAGTATTGTCAAGCCATTCTTAAACAA
Source organism: uncultured Candidatus Saccharibacteria bacterium (assembly GCA_964561525.1). Lineage (GTDB taxonomy): Bacteria > Patescibacteriota > UBA1384 > CAJBMM01 > CAJBMM01 > CAZLPY01. Next base: position 36,456 of record CAZLPY010000001.1, read on the forward strand.
TTCCTCATAACAGCTCAGCCTTCGGATGGAATTTTAATAGCCCGCCGGTTAGGGCGGGCTATTGGACGTGTCCTGAAGGAGCCTCTTAAGCTCCTCTTGAATTCGGACGCGAATGAAGCGAGGCAGTTTTGTAAGTTCTTCGTTACCCACTGCCGGAGAGATGTGCGGGCGGACAAACGTATACCCGGAGGGCAACCACTCAAGCACACTGATCTCAGTTTCGGCCTCGAAGGCCAGAATGGCTTGGCGGTGCACTTCGGTCATATTCGCTCGCCGCTTGTGTCCTCTTACACGATGCGGAGTGCTAATCCGCGGATTTGCCAGAGGCGTCCTCGGTAAGACGGACTGGCCGCTTCGAGAACTTCTGGGAATGTAAATCCAGCTGCTACCCTCACTTTCGGGCGGCCTGGTTGGTCCACCTGCTTCCGTCTCGTCCCCATTCCCACGCCATATTGCTGTAGAAATCGGGATATCGACAGTAGTTACCAAATCGTGGTAGATCTGCACGGCGAGCCAATCAAAGAAGTCGATTGAGCCTCTGTCTTCATACTCCCGCTGAGAAGCATCAATCAAACTTGTGCTCCGAAGAGCGTCGTAGAGGTGAATGTACGACCCGCTGTCCAGCTCGATGCGGGCGAGAAGGTCATGGGCGTTTGTATCCCAGATACTCCTCCTTGCTTTGAGAGTGACTGATGACACGCCAGGTAGTCCAGCGATTTTCACACAGGCACCCTCCGAGTCGACGGTGTACCGTTGGTTATAGTAGGCCGCCTCCATCAAGTCTTTGTTGCGAAGCGAGCTGGCTCTACCGCTCCACCTTTTATCCTGCAACACCGAGGCGTTATGACAGTATTCGGGTTGTGGGATAAGGTCAACATCACTTTGGGCGATGTATTCTAGCGGCAGACTGTAGTAGTGAGCCAGTTCCACCAAGCGACGTGGTGAAGCCGGCTGAGATAGTTTTTTCCACGCGGGCTTGCTATAGCGAGTGCCGACCAGAGCCCGATATGGATCGCCGAGCAGAATCTGAATCATGGCAGTCACTTGGCTCATGATTGCTGACTGTTCGACGAGATTGTCGTAGAACTGCAGGTCCGAAGCAAAGTGCTTGAAGGCTGAAACGAGACTGTAGTAATTCTCTCGCTCGATCATCTTGACCAGGCCAACCACCTCGTCTCGGAATACCCGTTCGTAGGAAGGAGTAAGGTTGTCCGGATCGGAATCCGGGCCTACCTCGTTGGCTAACGCCCCGTAGATTTGATACGCCCGGTTGACAACGTCTTGGTCACCTCTGGGCCTCAATGTGGGAGGCGCCTCATGAACCGTGATGCTGTCTGGCATTGGGCTTGCATACGCCCAGTTTTCACGCAGAGAATCCCATACCAAACCGGCGCAAACACGAATTACTCTTGGATCGCTCCACATTGCTTATCTCTCCTTGTTAAGGTGTGTTTGCGAGAAAACATTTCTCACAAACAATCTGAGATCATAGCATATCCAGAGTAAATTGTCAAGTTCTGGTGGCTTCGCGCAGTCTTGATTACACTTCTTCCCAAATCTCGTTCTGCACCTAGAAATTTCCTTCCTGATCTGGTATAAGTAAAAGACTCATCGTATTGATGAATCACTCGGTAAAAGGAGCTTAGATAATGCGCGATTACGATCGAAAAACGCTCTCAGATATGATGGGCGTGGATTGGACTGCTGACGCAGTCAGCGGTGAGCCCGGTACATCAGCAATCTTTCGAGAGATAGTGACGGTGGTAGAACAAGTGATTCGAGAGGGTGCTCACAGCCTGATCAATGAGGGCCCCGTGCCGCTTGCCGAGCGAATTGTCTCTCATCTGGCTCGTACCTACCGCTTTTCGCCATCTCCGCTTGAAGTGACCACCGCTGAGCGAGAAAAAGACACGGTTATTGGCACATTTGTGTGGATTGGACGAGCATATCATTTCACTGCAACACCTTCAAAGTGAGAATGTGCGATCCATCAAACGAATCAATCTCCACATCGGATTCTTGGGGTGACCACTGTGTATAGTGGTCACCCTTCTTCATTCAAATTTCTTCCCAAATCTCACTCATCACACCCTCTGCTTTCACCGACTCCTGAGTAGCAAACCAGAGCCGTAAATCATTCAACACGTCATTCTCCTCTTTAAGTTTCTTCACATACCGTTTGGCATAAATAAGCGTGGGCTTGTCTGGACAAACAAATAGGAGAGTTGGAAAATCGTTCTGTGTCTCGGCCTCCCAGGTACCGCTTTCGGCAAACTCAACGTACTCGCGGATGCGTTTGCGGATAGAGTACTTGGGCAGGGTAGGCGAAAAAGCCTCGAGCAAATATGCCACTGCCTTCTTGCCTTTTTCTTTCACCAGAACCAGATTTGGCCGGAGCTCCGAGAGGAACTGGAACTTCGAGCCATCCATCAAGATTTGTGCCTCGGTGTGAACCCACCAGACGAGCGCGTGCTGGGTCTCATTTTCCGTAAACGATAGGGCAATATCTCCCAGCAGAACCCGCTGCTGGATAAAGGCGTCGCTTCGGGTATCCTCCTTGTAGCGCTTTCTTAACTCTGACCCTTCGATTCCTAGCGACTTCACATACCTGATGCCATTTGACCCAATATAGTAAATAGCCGGCTTGGTGTTCTCGCTAAACCCCCTGGAATAGATGCGTTTGAGATATTGTTTCTCGACTAGGTCAGGGAGCCAGATGTTGATAGTTTTCTTGTTTTTGTGGCGTAAAAAGGCTTGGATCTGAATGCGGTTGAGAAAGCGGTAATAGTAAATAAGGATAAGGATTGCCTGTTGTTGTTTGGTAATTGGTGGAAGGTTCATAAGGTGTCCGGTGTATGTGGTGGTATGTGGTGCTTTTTGCCAACCCCTCCTACTCCGATATAGTTAAGGGTAGGTGATACAATATTTTCATATCTGATCTGAAACAGCAAGATATTTTGCCATCGCTCGTGATGGCAAAACTCTACCTCTTAATTCGCTGCTTTTTGGCCACTGTTTTCTTGAGTGTAGCCGGCTTTGCGGGGGTTGTTTGGCTAGCTCCAGATGAGCTTGTTGCAGTGAGTAGTTGACCCATCTGCTCCTCAATTAGTTCCCTTGGTGTGGCATAGTTTTTACGTGACTGGTCAATGATCTTTTCCGCCAGCTTGCTACTGCCCGGCTCAGAGATCGGAATGGTCTCCCCACTAAAACTGTCCTCGCTTACGCCGCTTGTTACTTTCATCAAGAACCGGTAGGGCGGCAGATTAACAATTTCGCCCTTTTCTACTTCTGGTTTCATGAACGGCAAGACAAAGGCTTCATCATCCGGGCCGGTTTTGAGGGAGATTAAGGTACCGGCATTGCCAGAAATAACGCTGGTGATTTTACTGTCATCAATTTGGGCAATACTCTGGTGAGTAGGGATAAAGAAGACATGAAACTTGCGTGACTCAGAGAAGAGGCTGGTGAAGTGCGGCGTGGCAAAGTTCTGAAACTCGTCGATGTATACAAAGAAATCCTTGCGCTTCTCTTCCGGCATCCGAGCTCTGGCATAGGTGGCCAGTTGAATAAGAGAGACGATAACGGTGCCAAAGAAAGCGCTGCGCTCTTCTCCCAACTCTCCTTTGGAGAGGTTGACCAGCACAATCTTGCCCTTATCCATTGCTTCGGCAATATTGACCGTACTCTCACTTTGCAACAGGATTCGTCTAGATAAAGGTGAAGTGAAGAACTCACCGAGCTTGTTCGTTAAGGGAGAGATAGCTTCAGCCTGCTGCATGGAGCCGAAGAGGGCAAATTCTTTGAGCCAGAATTGCTTGAGAATGGGGTCTTTGAGCCTAGTGGCAACCTTCGTGCGATAGTTTTTGTCGGTTAGGAGCCGCTGCACGGTAAAGAGAGAAACATCTGGCTCATCCGAAGCCAAAGCTGTAAGCACTGCGTTTCTCAAAATATGCTCCATCCGCTGACCCCAGCGCTCTTTTGGGGTGATTTTCATAAACACCGACATCACAGAGCCAGTAATCCATTCATCCTCTTCCTCTTTGTCCGCAAAATGAATACCGGGATTAAGAATATTTAAGCCAACCGGAAAGTCTTTATCGGCTGGGTTAATGTAGATCACATCTTTGCGGCGGCTTTCTGGGATTAACGTCAGCAGCCTCTTCACCAAATCGCCATGTGGGTCAATCACTACCAACCCCTTGCCTTTGGCCATATCCTGCAAAGCCATTCCGGCAATGATGGTCGATTTACCCATACCGGTCTTACCCACAATGTAGGTATGCTGGTGGCGCTGCTCGGCAGTTAAGCCAACGGGGATCTTCTCCCCACCATAGATATTCGTGCCTACTACGACATCCAACACATCTTCGTTACGCTTTTGCGAGAGCGGAGCCGGCAGGTCGCGGCTCTTAGCGGTAACCAGACCTTCCGTTTTGGTTGTTCCGGCGTAGGGGAAGTGGTAGAGATCGGTGAGTTCGGAGGGAGTAAGAATTAAATTAGTAAAGGTGGAGAGCCGGCGCTCAATAAACCGTGACCACAGAGGGGTAATGTCTGGAGAGATTTTCTTGAAGTCAAGCGATTGGTAGGGAGTCGCAAATAGCCCCACCGAGGCCATGAAGCCATGCAAGCGCTCACGTACCGTCTCTGAATCATTCCCAATAATAAGAAGTCTTGCAGAGGCTTCAAAAAGTGATTGGTCGATCTTTTCTTTTACTTGAGCTTGAAGATCGAGTTCGTAGGTATTAAGTTCCGGTCTAGGGGCTTTAGCGTAAGAAGAGGTAGATTTAATGTGGCTATCAAAGAGATGCCACCAGAGGTTAGCAAATAACTCGGCAGTCGCAGTCAGAATGCGCGTTACGACAATTAGGATAAACATTGGCACATCGATGGCTTGCTGCAGAGGAGTTTTAAATAATTCACTAGCTAATGGTTCAGCTTTAGCAATCTTTCGCTTAATTCTCTCAAGGTGTTTGATTACTTTCCTGTGGCTGCGATTGACCGGTGAGACTACTACCTGAAAAGCCATTTGCTCACCTTTTTGTAGTTTGGTCATGTTGCCGGCAAGGTAAGCAATCGGGTCGTGTTCAGCGAGCGTCTTTTGAGTAGTGAGCGGCAGCACGAAGTCACTGGCCAATTTCAACTCAACGATTCTTGCTTTCTGCTCATCTGCTTTCTTTTTCTCGAGCACATAGTCTTTCGCTGGTCGGATACTCAAGCCTGGGACATATGAGAGGAGACCTTTCTCAAGGATGTGCGCATCTACTTTCGGGACGGCAATGACGTATTTAATCCCGTGCTCGCGGGTAGCCACTAATTCAAGCGAATACCGCTTCTTATGCCCGAGGAACCGGTGCACGAAACTACGCTGGGCAGCTAAGGCATGCAGCAGGGTAAAAAATTGCTCAGTAGCATAGGCCGACTTGCTGGTGGAAGTAGGCACTGTGGCTTCTAAGAATACTAACGGCTCACGCCGTGCTAGCCGCAAGCGAATAAATTGCCGGGCAAAGAAGTAAATCAGCCAGAGAGCAATGAGGCCAAGCAGTATAAAGATGACCGGGGTAATACTGAACTGGTATAGAAAGGCAAAAACCGCCAGCTTCCAGGAGAATGGCCCGGGAAAGAAGGCGGCGACAAAGATAAAGGTTTTTTGAAAGAAGGTAAGTGCCGTGTGATTATGTAGTGCCAACAAGAGGTCTCTGGCAAATTGGCCACCGGCATCGCTGTCCGGAAACGTCTTCGCAATTTTATCCAGCAACTCTGGTGTCAGCAGCGTGTAATCGATTGAAGATTTGAGGGGTTGGATTGGTGGGATTGAGCTGGGCACGACAAGCCCTTTCTCCCTCCGTTTATCGCCTGGCAGAAATAAGCTTTCCAAGCGTTATTTATGGCTCTGGTATATCAGATTTACAGATAAGGTGCAATCTAATACAAAAAGGTCATTTGGGAAGAGAGATAATTCTATGAAAAAGGGCGACCACAAGACTAAGTGGTCGCCCGAAGGTCAACAATGCAACTTCCGCTCGAATTACTCCGACGGTATCTCCATGACGTGCCCCTTGTGATTGTGTGGTCGGCAGAAAAGCCGAATCCTCGGACTTTGGAAGCAGTACAGCCTGTTCGCATTCACCATCACCACACTTCCCTCAACGGTATAGGCATAATCTTCGGTGCGATCGACGCGGAACACCTGCACGCCCAGTCTGGTTTTCGGATTATCCTCGTGATTCCCGGGAATATCCTCGGATTTATATTCGGTTTTCCGCCTAGAACTGATGGCGAAGTTTGCCAGATGGAGCATACTAGGTTCCGAGAAAGTTCCACTGGTCAATGATTGGCAAATCTCAAGCAGAGAAGGACAGCACTCAATTACATGCTGATCCGCCTCCAGGATGATCTTGCGACCTCGTCCGAAATCAAACACGAGTTCCATGTTAAGCTCCTCAGCTAGAATTAGCCCAATCAGGTGTCTCTGGAGTTATTCTCTCCATTGCACATCTTGCTTGGGCGGTGGCTCAGAGATAGACCCTGCTGCCACGGGGCGGGAGATGAGGGGGAAATATCGTACTTTGCCTTCCTCTTCAAACCCTTCCACGCGACACCAGGAGAGAACAGCTTTCGCATCAATTTGGGCTCGCAGCTTCTCGAGGCTGTCCTCGAATAGTTCTAGAACCGTCTCGACATCACTTTCCGAGAAGCTACAATCGAGCGGATCCTGATACCACAGCCCCCAGGTGCCTGTGCCGTTCGGTCTACGGTTATTCACCCGCACAATCCAGTGGAGTTGGTCGGGCGGAAGATGAGCGAAGCAAGTGGGTCGTGCCAACCATCGGTATTGATGATCGTGGTTGACTGGCTGAGCCGCCAAGACGCGATTTGTTTCATGCGGATACCCTTCATCGGTCAGCTGAAAGAAGGGCAGAATATATTGGCCTAGAAATTGTCTCACCGTCTTCTCCTTCTGGGATGCTTATCCCAGATATGTTGCGTTGAGGCTCTTGAGATCCATCTGGTCGTAGATGATCACGCAATCCTCCAAAAACGGATGATTGTAGGCTGTCTCTGTCTGGCCCTCCCTTTCAGGGGTTTCGAATTGTTAAATCAATGCGCCTCTCACCGAAGCGAGAAGTTGTTAAGTTATATCATTTATCAGGTTAAATGTCAATATTTTAACCTCTGGAAGGAGCTTTTGAATCTCTTAAATAGCTCTTGTTTGATCGTATTCTCCTCGTTTTCCGACGAGCAGATAAGAGGTATTTAAGAGGGTCGGAAGCGAGTGTTCACAGTTGGAAACCACCCTCTTGACATTATCATTATAACCATAATATACTATGGATATATCAATAATAAGGAGAGTATATGAGCACTACTCAACTGTCATATTTGGGGCCGCAAACCGCCTTTAGCGCAGAGAATGATGGTGTTCGAACTGACTTCCAGAAGCCTGCCAAACCGGACACTTTTAAAGACCTGGTAATTGACGCGGCTCGTACTTCCGATGCCTTTCGTTCGATTATTCCCACAGCCCAGGAAGAAGGCCGCATTGCTAAAACCAGGCGGGTGATGGGGGATGACGTGAAAGACCTGTCTGACGAGCAACTTGAGGTATTTCTGACTGAATTCAATTTTCTGCTTGACTGCTGGCTCGACCAGTACGAGCAGGAAGTGTTTGACGGCAAAACTTTACAACAAATCTTGCGGGAGGGCTAAATGGACGCACTGGGGTTAGCAAACCTGAAAGGGCAGGAAAAAGCAGTGGTATATATCCGGGTCTCCACTGAGGAGCAGGTGGAAAACTACTCGCTCGATACCCAAGCCGAAATCTGCACCAAAGAAGCCCAGAAGCGCAATATGCAGGTACTGCACGTATTTCGAGAGGAAGGAAGGTCAGCCAAGACCATCACCAAGCGTCCGATTCTCGTTGAGATGCTGGAGTTCTGCCGCAAACACAAGAAAGAGGTAGATGCGGTGATCGTCTATAGGTTAGATAGGGTATCACGGCAGACCACCGATTATCTCACCATTCGCAAAAAGCTCTCCGAATACGAGATTAAACTGATCTCCGCCACTGAACCAACCGGCAACAGTCCGACTGAGAAGTTTATTGAGACCATGTTGGCTGGGTTTGCTCAGATGGATAACGACGTGCGGGGTGAGCGCAGCCGCAACGGCCTCCGAGCTCGCTTTATGAATGGCTTGTGCAGTTATGTTACTCACGGCTACTTAAATCAGCATGGCTATATCGGGAAAGACCCGGAGAGTTTTGAGCAATTCAAGCAGGCCTGGGAGTTACTGGGAACGGGCACGAAAACGCTGCGGGAGATTGGAGATCTTCTTTACGACCAGGGTGTGCGGCAGAAGAAAAAGGGCGGCAAACTCCTGCCTCAGACCTTAAACCGCATTTTCCGCAATAAGTTTTATACCGGCGTGGTGGTCTCCAAGAAATACGCTATGGAGGTCAAGGGGCAGCATCCAGCCATGATTACCGAGGAGCTGTTTTACCGCGTTCAAGCGATTCTTGACGGCCGCAACGTCAACTTGAAGCCGTCACTGACTAGACGAAGAAAAGATAACGCTGAGTTCCCGCTACGCCGAATTATCAAATGTGCCGCCTGTGGCTCCTCCTATTCGGGGGCCTGGAGCCAGGGCAAGCGCTCTCGCTATGCTTACTATTTCTGTGCCAAACGCTGCACAGAGTGCGGCTCCAAAGGTGTGGATGAGATGCAGCAAGAAGCGTACAAGGAGCTGGTAAAGATCAAAATTAACCCTAAGGCCATCACCCTCTTTAACGCTTGGCTGCGCCAGAAATACTTCCAGCGCATCAGCGACCTGCAGAAACGGCTAGACGATGCCGATGAGGAGCTCAAGAGCCTCTATGAGCTGCGCCAAACCCTTATTGAGAAGAATCTGAAGGGTATTTATTCGGACGAGATCTTTAAGGAGCAGAACCGCCATATTGAAGGTAAAATAAAAAATATCCAGTTCACCAAAAATGACGAGGTACTGGACAAGTACAACCTGGAAAAAATTACTACATTCGTCGAAATAAAACTCTCAGATGTGCCCCTAACCTTCTCACATTCAACGCTCAATGAGGTTAGGGTACTGCTGTGTTCAATATTCCCAGAAGGCATGCCATATGGTCGAAATGGCTTTGTGAACACGCCGCCCAGCCCGTTTTATCAGGTTTTTCTGGGCTTTCCGCATACGGCTATCCCTTCTGGCGGAGAGGGAGGGATTCGAACCCTCGCTACGTACAAAGTACGTACTACAGGTTTAGCAAACCCGCCCCTTGAGCCACTTGGGTACCTCTCCATGCTTCGAATATTTTATCACGTAACAGTCAATTGAGCAACATGCACATTCGCGCAATAAACTTGCGACAAAAAAATACCTTGCTGACAAAAGAAAAACCGCACCAACCTATTAAAGGTCAGTGCGGTATAAATGCACAAAGGGAATACTCTACTCTCGTTGAAACCATGTTCTCTTCTGGTCTTCGGGATCGATATTGCACTCCTTGAGAATGTATTTGCTGTGCCTATATTCGTCCAGGTTCTTCACGATACGAGAATGATGTTCTACCAAATCCAAACTGCTATTCTCCTCATCATTGTTGTGCAGTACTTCTTTCACTGCATCCCATATCGGAACTTCGAGCCAATATTTGTGCCACAACACCGCTGTCTCAATACTGTCATGGTGCCATTCGCCGAACCCTTGCGTTATTCGCACTTCGAATGCCCAGCTTCCCACGGGGTATACCTTGTCACCATTTTCACTTTGCAGCTCCTGCAGTTGCTCCGGCACACCGACGATAATTTGATCTTTGTAGCGACGAAGATGCAGATCATTGATTGTCAGGCCCTTACAAATCTCGAGAATGCGGGCTGCCAGTTTAGAGGTAATTGCGCGATATTCGCTCTCGGTCATACCCCGCAAAACTTCGGTCAGCGCTTTAGCTCCCCTCCAGCTATCCTCGACAGCCGCTTCCGGCTGTGTAGCATCTATGGGCTCATATCCCTGACGTTCGGTGCTCATTGCATGTCTCCTTGTTGTTTAGGTGTTTCACGCGTGACCGAGGTTTTGAGGCCTTTTTCAGCGTGATGCACCATCATAGCATAGTATTTTAACTTTGTCAATACCCTGATTGACATTATTAATCTTATTACTAGCATATTGACTCTACAAAAGCAATGATATATTATTACTATGTAAAACAATTATTGGACAGATATGCTAGATTTAAGTACACTACAATCCATCGGATTAACCAAAAGTGAAGCTGAGCTGTATGTAGTCAGCCTAGAATTAGGAGCGACATCGGCTATCCAGTTAGGCCAAAAAGCCGGTCTTTCGCGCCAAATGATTTACGTATTGCTGCCATCATTACTTGAAAAAGGCCTAATGAAGCAGGTATCAATTGGCAAGCGGCATTATTACCAGGCGGTGAACCCCGATGTGCTAACCGACAAAGCCAAAGAGGTGGTGAGGGAGGTTGAGCAACTGGTGCCGGAGTTAAAATCTCGGACCGCATCAAGCAAAGCGCTACCGCTGGTTACTATCTACGACAACCCAATCAGTATGCGCGAATGGTACCGGCAGTTCATGAAGGAGGCTAAGCGCGACGAGGTGATGTACATTTGGTCGTGCGTAGTGGATTGGTACGGCCTTGACCGCGAATTCTACGACAAATACATGCAGTTCCAAGCTAAGAAGGGCATTCAGACCTATGTGCTAGCGCCAGATACCCCGAAGGTGCGCGAAGTAACTAAGGCAATTGGTAATCCGGCTAAGCAATATCGGTATTTGAAGGAGGGATGGAGTAGCGCAACCGAAACTTTGATATGGCGAGACCAAATCCTATTGCTAACCATAAGCGGAAATGCTACTAATTTGATCGTGATCGAATCAGCCTCTTTAGCCGAGATGGAGCGAGCAAAATTTATGCAAGCCTGGGTCAATAACAAATGAAGGATCTTCAAGCCGCACTTAAAACATGGACGCTTGATACCCTGTTCCCGCGCAGTTGTGTTGGATGTGGAATGGCGGATCAGGCAATCTGTGACCAGTGTTTTGCGGAAATCGTGCGCATCGAACAGCAAGCGTGCTTTCGCTGCGGTAAAATCTCTGAGCTTGGGCGCACCTGCAGGACCTGCCGAGCACACTCGCATCTGTTTCAAGTGCTAGCTGCCGCTCATTATGCCGATGGGCCGCTCCGCGAAGCGTTGCACACCGTGAAATATCATGGCCGGCTTGATCTGACCCGCCCACTCGTAGATTTAATCACGGGCAATCAACAGATTGATTGCTGGCTGCGGGCCCAAGATCCACAGCACACAATTCTCGTTCCAGTGCCGCTTGCACGCAGGCGGTTGTGGAAGCGCGGCTTTAATCAAAGTGCACTGCTGAGCCAGCACCTAAGCAACCAGTACGACCTACCCATGAACACAAAACTGCTGCAGCGCAGGCGGAACACCGCTACCCAAGTAGCTTTGCACCGAGCAATGCGGCAGCAAAATGTGATGGACGCATTCGTGAGCTTGCGTAGCGAGACCATCAGCCGCCACACCATCATTTTAGTCGATGATATTATGACCACCGGAGCAACCTTGACCGCCTGCGCTGAGGCACTGCACTCGGCCGGTGCGCGCAGAATTTGTGCATTGGCCTTGGCCAGAGCGGAGTAGACAAAATTGTAAATTCGAATTTAAAACTTGAGAGTTTAGCGCCATCGGATGTATACTAACTAATGAGATTTAAGGAGTAGTAACTATGACAAATGAATCATCGGATGAGCACACAGACGACGGACAGCTGGCCATTGACGTGTTCCAAACGGTGGAAAATATCGTCCTCCAGGCCCCAATAGCGGGGGTGCGACCGGAGGATTTAGACATCGCCATCACCGATGAAACGGTAGTGATTAAAGGCGAGCGCCACAATCAATTGAAATCAGAGGGTGACGAATATTTGGTGCAGGAGTGTTACTGGGGTCCATTTTCACGAACGTACGTACTGCCGGCTCAAGTAATCGCCGATAAAGCCTCCGCGGTGCTAAAAGAAGGCATCTTGACCATCAGCATCCCCAAAGATTCCCGCTCAAAAACACACACACTGACCGTTCAAGCAGGATAACCATGATCAATCGTCCACCAGTGCGGAAGGCGGTCATTCCGTGTGCTGGCTACGGCACGCGCTTTTTGCCGGCTACCAAGGCCAATCCGAAAGAGATGATGCCGATTGTGGATAAGCCAGTGATTCAATACATCATCGAAGAGGCGGTGGCTTCGGGCATTGAAGAGATTGTGTTGATCACCGGAAGCAACAAACGCGCCATTGAAGATCATTTCGATTACAACTTTGAACTTGAGGAAATGCTGAAGCGGGCTGGCAAATTAGATCAATACCGCCAGATTCGCGAAATTTCGGACATGGCTAAGTTCATCTACGTACGGCAAAAGGAGCAACTGGGCAACGGGCACGCGGTGCTGCAGGCCAAAGAAGTAATCGGCGACGAACCATTTGTGGTGATATGGGGCGATGAATTATTTGACGCCAACCCTCCGCGCATTAAGCAAATGATTGATACTTATCAACAACATGGCGGAGCGGTGATCGCCTCGTATACTACGGACGACCCCGAAGCGCCATATCGCTACGGCATCGTGCGGGGTCGCCGCCTCGATGCTCACGTGACTGAGCTGGATGAAATTTTGGAAAAGCCGGGCGACGGGGTTGCCGGCCCATGGCAAGTAGCGGTAGGAGGTTATGTGTTTCCCCCCAGTATTTTTAAGCATCTTGAGACCGTCCAACCGGGTAAAGGAGGTGAGATTTGGCTGGTTGATGCCATCTCACAGTTAGCACGTGAGGAGCCGATATACGCCTACGAAATTGAAAATGGCCGCTACTATGATTGTGGCAATAAACTGGAGTATTTGAAGGTAAATATTGATTTTGCTTTAAAAAGATCGGATATTGGTAGAGAGCTGCGGCAGTATTTGGAAGTTGTAATGAAGGGGCATGATGTCAAATAAACTATTCGCCACAATTGCGGTGATTTTGGTGCTGGCTTTAATTGTAGGCGGCTCGATCATCTTGCTCGCCGGTGGTCGTAAATCGAGCACCTCAGGCACTTCCACCAGCAAAACAAATCCATCCGATAAAGTGACGTTAACCATTTGGCGCACCTTCGATGACAATACTGCCTTTAGCCAAGCCATTGATGCGTATCAGGCCGATCATCCCAACGTCACTATTCAATATCAAAAAAAGGATTTGGCCGATTATGAAGTGCAATCCCTGAACGCCCTCGCGGCCGGGACTGGACCGGATATCTGGAGCATTGACGCTAACTGGATGGCTCGACACGTCAATAAGCTACTGCCCCTCCCTGATGATTTTTTTAAAAACGCTAAAACCAAGGAAGACCGCTCAAACGAGCAGTATTACAACGCTACCTGGGCCCCGGTAACCGCCGGAGTGAACGTGATTGACCACAAGGTGTACGGCTTGCCGTTGTATTTGGATACCTTAGCGCTCTACATCAATAACGATTTATGGGGTGCGGCGCGGAATCAATATCGTCAAGATCACGCGAACGATAACAACTTCGATGACGCGCTATTTCGCCATCCACCAGCCACCTGGAATGAGCTGCTCGATGAGCTGCCCTATCTGACTAAAAAAGACAGTAGCGGAACCATCACCCAAGCCGGGGTTGCGCTTGGTACCAGCAATAACATTACCAACTCAGCCGATATGTTGTCGCTGCTGATGCTACAAAACGGCACCAAAATGGTTGACACCGGCCAAAAAAGCGCCCGGTTTAATACATTTCAAAATGATGCGTCGGGCAAACCGGTGTACAACGGCACCAACGCGCTCGATTTTTACACTAGCTTTGCTCGGGCCGATAAATCCAATTATTCATGGAACAGTACTGAACCGGATTCGGTTCAAGCGTTCGTCGATGGCAAGGTGGCGATCATTATTGGCTACCAATACCTCACTCAAAGTTTGAAGCAACGTGCGCCAACGCTTGATTTTGATACGGCTCCGATGCCCCAAGTAAAGGGTGGTCAGCCTGTCAATTATGCTTCATTTTGGACTGAAACGGTGACTAACAACTCCAGACATGCGGACGTTGCGTGGGATTTTTTGGCCTCGTTGGCACTCCGCCCGATCACCTATTTGCAAGTGACTAAACGATCTTCTGCACTGCTGACAGACATCCAAACTAACTCATCCGATGTGTTCCCATCGCAAAGCCTCACTGCTCAGATGTGGCCAAAGGGTAAATCGTCAGACGAGGTGGATGGCATCTTCAATCAGATGATCGATAACGTCGTAAACAAAAAACAGCCGCTGCAAAGCACCATCGATGCTGCTGCCTCTAGCGTGAGCTCGCTGCTGCAGAAAGACTGAGATGTTTAAACGGAGGGCTTTTCTGGCGCTCTACTCAATGTCAGCTGGGCTATTTTTGATCTTGACCTCGCTCGGCTCACCGGTGCATGCCCAATCCAATAATCGATTTTCGCTTGAGGTACCGGAGACAAAAACTGACTTTCCGATTGCGGGTGAAGTGGGAATAGATTTGGCAGGACGGCATCTGCCGCAGATCATCGTTGCCGTTGGTACAGACGGTCAAGCGATCGGCTACGATACGCTTGAACTGTGGATCGATAACTCCCGCAAAACACATTGGGACGGCGTTGCAGATACGCAAGTACTTTCTCCGTCGTCCTATACCTGGTCAATGTGCGCCGGAAATGCATCCCCGTACAACGGCGCTCATACCGTCACGCTGCATGGTAAATCAGCGGTACAGCCTGATGATGTATTGGCCAGCTTGACCTTCTACACCTCTAACATCGATTCTGCCACCATCTGTCAAGCCGCTGATTCAAGCGGAGCTCCGACACTGACTTTATCTACTGCTAGTACCACCAGTAATCCTAAGATTACCACCGCCACCTTGACTATTGCGGGCGTGGATGCAAGCCAGTTTTGTGGTCAAAACAGCGTGGTTCTGACCGTTAGCCCACCCGAGGTAAATAATGAAAAGGGTACGTTTTGCGGACCATCATCGCCGACTCTGCAGCAGGTCAGTTGGGACAGCTCAGGATCTGCTCCTGGTTCCTACACATTGCAGGCCAAATCAGCCAATCAAACCAGTAGTGGATCAAACATTACCAGCAACAGAGCACAAGTTACGGTACAAAGTGACGGATCAGTCACCAATACATCTGGATCAGCCTCACCCGCAGCTGGTACAACGAATCCTACAACAAACGCACCAAGCTCCGTTAGCCTTGGGCCACTAACCTTTACCGTGCCAAACTTGAGCCGCCTCGATGGTAAATCCCCCGCTGATTTAGCTGGGCAAGTGATTAACGTACTATTAGAGTACATCCTGATCGTGGTCAGCGCCTTTGCCTTATTTGCATTCCTGTATAGTGGCGTTATGTACGGTCTGTCTTTCGGAGACGCCGCCAAGGCGGAAAAAGCGAAAAAGAACTTGCAATGGGCGGTATACGGGGTGATTGTGGTCATTCTAAGCGCTTCATTGCTTGGAATGATTAGCACCCTGCTCCACGCCATTAAGTCACCATAGCGGATTATCATGCACTCATTTATCCAGATTATTTTAGACAAGGCGCGCCAGGCTAATCCATCAATTCGGGATCAAACCGATTTTGACCTGGGAACCGTGGTAGTACTGCTGGATTATCTCCGTACTTTCCTGGTCGGTATCGCCGCCTTTAACGCCATAATGGGCACGTTATTGGTGGGCTATCAGTACTTCACCGCCTTTGGCGACGAGGCAAAAGCAGCGGCCGCCAAAAAAACGCTATACTGGATTATCATTGGAATGATTGTTATCATCATGAGCGAAGTAATTGTGTACGAGATGGAGCGGGTGGTGATTGGCACCAACAGCCAGCCGGTGCCGATTCAGCAAACTACTAGTCCATTTACGAGCAGCCCCACCACACCAACCACTCCGACTACCCCAACCGGACCGTAAAACATGGCCATTGACGTTCCTCAAATCACTAAATTCTTTGAACCGATCCACCCCAGCGGTGCCCCGACAGCCACCTCACCAAGCTTTTTGCCAGAGATTGTTTTTTTTGTGGTCTATTTATTCCTCACAATCGCCGGTATCGTCACCACCATCGCTATTATCTACGGCGGTATTCTGTACATTACCTCCGCTGGCGATGAAGCCAAGGCTGGGAAGGGCCGCGCTGCGATTATCAACGGAGTAATCGGGTCAATTATTGTAATACTGTCAGCCGCTGCAATCCGTTCCATTCAAAAAGTATTGGGCTAAATTTGACAATTGCCACGGTCATTGACTAAGCTTAAAAGATAAATGAATACTAGCCTGCTATCTAAAACCTATGCAATCGCTTATGCCACGCTGGCGCAACTTGGGCCGGGTGGATCTGGCGGCACTGGAACCGTCGGCGGTTCGAGTACGATTGAGAATAAGCTCCGTCAAGAGCTTAATAGTGGCAATAACTACTACACGCCATTACAACCGACGACTCAGGTCTACACGATCGGGCAACTGATAGATGCCATCATTACGTTCATTCTCTACGCCGCCGGAATTACGGCGACCATCTACTTGCTGTGGGCTGGCATCACCTACATCACTTCAGCCGGAGACGAAGCCAAGGCCACCAAGGCCCGGCAGGCCATTGTAAACGCCATTATCGGTATTATTGTGATAATACTCGCTTTTGTGATTGAAAAAGCGGTGGCTAAGCTGTTCGCTTAAGTTTAAGAGTTTGCTTTTTTTTCCAAACCATATTACGATTGAATTATTGACTAGGAGGATCTGAATGTTAGAACGAATTGGTGCGAGTATGTTACCGCACGCTTATGCACAGTTGACGGCAATTTGCCCAACCTCGAACGCGCGTTATCAAAGCCAGCAAGGCTATTTTCGAGCTTTATGCCCGGTTACGAGCGACGTGCCGATTGGCCAGTTGGTAGACAACATCATCACGCTTATTCTGTACGCCGCGGGAGCATTAGCCGTCATTTACTTGCTCTATAGTGGTATTTTGTACATCACGGCCGGTGGTGACGACACCAAGGCCACCAAGGCCCGCACCGGTATCGTTAACGCCGTCATTGGTATTATCATCATCATTTTGGCCTTTGTGATCGAAAAAGCAGCCGCTCGCCTGTTTGCCTAGGAAATTTGGATATAAAAATAGCGGGAGACTTCCATGTGGAAGCTCCCGCTTTTGTGTTTGATCCTCGCCTAGCGCGGAATCTCAACGTCCAATACCCGCGAGTGCAGTGCGACCACAGTAGTTCCCCGATACGACGTGACCTCAAGGGTCACAACACGACCGGAGATACCAACTACCACAGCCTCACCCATGACCGTGCCACCAGCTGCCCGACCAGCGCTGTCTCGCATCACTTGCGTGAGGTTGAGATGCTGGCCGCGATGTACTGCAGCTGCTGTTTGATCGTCCACAATTGCCGAGACGATGTTCCGCCCCGTTACTTCAGTTGCGAACGATACAACAGCGCGACGTTCGGTCAGTGTTTGACTGGCAGTGCTGTTTTGCAGTGCTAGTGCTACCCCAGCTAGCGCCATGAAGCTCGGCTCTTGATCTGACGATTGGAACGCTCCAAGATTCGTTCCGCGGAAAAAGTTGCCGAACGCAAGCTGGAGCTGTTTATCCGAGGCCCGCACCCCTTGTTTGCTGGCATCGCCACGAATGCGTAGCAGCACATCCCCGGGCTGACCGTTTGCTATCCTTGCCACGAATTTAAGATCGACACTTGTGTGAACCGTCCACTTGGCGTGACTGGAGGCAAACGACAGATCAATCGACTGAGGCGTATTGCGCCTGATAAACTTGCCGATGTCGCCCGGGAGGCTGTGCAGGATGTTTGGAACGCTGGTGTTACCTTGCATTCCCTCGCCGTCCTGTCGCTGCAGCTCGTCTACGATTGAGACGATTAGCAGTGCATCGGCTGATTCACGGTCGAGCGTCTCGTAGGCGCCGTAGCGCCCGAGTTGATCGGTTGCCATCTGCGCGATCATCTCGCGATTGGCGTATCCTTGAATGTCGATACGCTCGATATAGACGCGCAGCCCTTTGACAGCGGTATTAACTTGCTGCTGCGAATTCGCATATTGACCGCGGCCTCCGTTTGACGAATGGACGCGAGAGTCGCGTCCCTCATCGGTATCATACCGACTCTGGGCAAAAGCAGGGGTGATCGCGCAAAGCACGACCAAAACGACGAAAAGAACTCGTTTCATCGGATTCCTCTTTCTATATCGTGAGATTGAGGCTTACGCCTCTCAATGAGTTAACGTTCGTTCACATCACCTATATAAGCATGATGAGAATGCTATAGAGTACCATATATTTTTATATCTGTCAATAGCTCTGAGCTCGAAGCAGCACAGTGGTAAGCACGGTAGTTATGAAATGACGAATGACAAATTAATAATTTCTAATGCCCCAATTGGCCATTTGAGCATTGGTATCTAATTAGATCGGAAGAGCGTCGTGGTAGGGAAAGTGTTTACGTCGGGGTGTAGATGGCGGTGGGCGCCGTTTCATTAAAAAAAAAGGGGGG
>CAZLPY010000002.1:0-32800 GCA_964561525.1 uncultured Candidatus Saccharibacteria bacterium
AACCTTTCGTTAAATTCTAAATTCTAAGCACTAAATCCGAAACATTTTTGAATTTAAAGTTGTTCAGAATTTCGTGCTTGGTGCTTCGTATTTATTCCACGATTCCCAAGATGTCGCTTTCACTCAATACAAACAGCTCTTCGCCGTCTACTTTGATCTCAGTCGGGCCGTACTTGGTAAACATCACCTTGTCGCCCACTTTTACTTCTAGTGGCACCAGTTGCTCACCAATGTATTTACCGGTACCGATAGCAGTTACGACGCCTTCTTGTGGCTTTTCCTTTGCAGTATCAGGGAGAACAATGCCACCCTTGCTCATCTCTTCCTTGGCCAATGGCTTGACCAAAATGCGATCCCCTAATGGTTTGAACTTCATGCAACACTCCTTTTTCTTGTTTTATAGTGCAGTCATCTCGAATGAAATGAGAGATCCCGTAAGCATCAGGCGAGATTTCTCCACCGACGCAGTGATTCGAAATGACAAATCATTTTTTCTAGTTTTCGTTCACAATACTAGCGTTTTGCAAGCACAATGTCAAGTATACTTTGCATTCGCTCTAAGTATTGTGGACGATTGTCGATTGAATGCAGCTTGAGACGGTTGGGCGTGCAAACGAGCTCATCAGAGCGCCCCAGTTCCGGATCTCGGAGCACTTTAAATCGGTGAACCGGAAACAAAACCCGGTTGGCTAGTTTGGTTATCTTTTTGCTAAATTCCAAATTCCAAATTCTAGATTCTCGTTCTCTAAGATGTGCTACTTCGTGCGGAGTCCAGTTCGGCAAAAAGTTCCCTGCCCAGTTATTAGCTTTGATCAATTGTTGGTAGCCCGCTATGCCAGCCAGTGGCACCATGGTAGCGACCCAGTAACTTGCTGTCCGCATTTCATGCTGGTAAAGCCGTACATTCAAATCGTCTGAAGACAGCCAATAGCCTAGGCACGCTTTACCAGCCTGCTGCTTTGCTGATTTCATTAACCCGAGCCATTCTAACTGAGCGATCACGAACGTCCGCGCAATATAGAGTGCGTTCGGCTCAGTAATAATCAAAAAATCAATATCACTGGCTTCGGTGAGTGTTTGCATGGCAGTTGAGTTCATTAAGATGACTGAGGCTACTCCTGGAGCGCGATAGATCACTTCAGCCATGCGCAATGCTTTGTGCCGTCGTTCCTCTAGGAGCTTTTGACGCTTTTTAGTCTCGGCTACAGTTTGATCACTGAGCCCAATGTAGACATCTTGATAAACAATGTTTTGCTGCACCAAGTTGTTTAGAGCCTTTTTGAACTGTTCGCCCGAAAAAGATTCTTTCCATACTAGCTGGTGCAATTCACCCGGCTTGAGTGCCCGCTTAAATTGTTCAAAATAAGCCAGGGTTTCTAGCAAAGCTCGTTGATCGGATTTCATGAGCAGATAATATCAAATAGGAGCAATAAGTCTAATTCGACTCATTCACTTGCGCGAGCCAAACAGTTGAGAAAACAAGCCGCCTTTGGCGGATTTTTTATGATTAGATTCGGCTGGGGCTGAGAGTTGCTTGACTTGATCCTTTAGCGTCTCAACCTGATTTTGAAAATAACCCAATTGTCCGGCCATGTGAAAGTTTTTGTCGGTTAGTTCTTTACTTTCGCCGCGTAGTGTCTCTTTTTCCTTGCGCAGCTCATCTAGTTGTTTTTCCAGCAACTCGATCGCTCTGGCTACATTGCCATCAGTTACGGTATGAGAAGGGGTAGCAGACACCGTATTTTCACTACCCTGTTTTGCAGGCCTATTTGACACACTGCCTTCACTCTGTCCTATAGTGTCTTTTAATGAGATTTTTAATTCCTCCAACTCCTCTTTATTCAAACGCATCTCTTGGCCATTGAAGCCATCCACGTACTGCTTGCTCAAGCGCCCTGAGCGAACATAGGAGCGTACAGTCGCTGGCTTTTTACCTAGTATCTCAGTAGCCTCACGTAAACTGACCACATACTGCTTTTCCATTATAGCCTCCTTAAGAAGGGTATTTGTAACACTATTGATTACCCTGATGGTATAGGGTCATTCGTAGACTGTCAATAGAGGGTAAAAATTCGAAGCACCCGTCCTACGCTCCTCTGGAGCTACTGAGGGCAGGCGAAGCACTAAATCCGAAACGAATTCAAAATTATCAATTCAAAAAAACATTTTGGATTTCGATATTCGGATTTTGGATTTCTCTCTATTGTACTGACTGGTCTGCCTTGGCCGTACCGACCAAGTACCTTGCCTGCCACGGCACATAGTGACTATTGAATATTTGCTTGTTACGCACCGAACCATCTTTGTTCAGCACAGTGTAAGTGAACGAAGCATTGGCGCCATTATGGGCATGTTCTGTTTGTTTTGTGGTCCCCTCAGGCAACGTGTCAGTTTGAATATATTCCGGGTCAGGCGGTGGCACAATGTCAGTCACTACTGGATCGGTTTCAGTTTCACTTCGTCCATCCTTCGTACCGTAAAAATCAAACGTTATCTTAGTGCCATCAATATGCGATTGAATCAAAATATTTGACGGGGTGTCATTGATGAATTTAAAATCCGGGCTGCCTTCATAAATAGTTGCGTCTTTGCCCACTGGCGGCTCGTAGTACCCCACACGATAGCTGTGGTTGCGCCGTTCAGTAATCTTTAAGCCAGCGTTCATCGTTGCCCGAAACAAGGTGGTGGAAACCTGACACAAGCCGCCTCCAAACTCCGGCTCAGTTTTGTTTTCCTTGATCACCAGCTCGGGAAGGTACCCTGCTGCACCGTCAATATGCCCCAGATACTTTAATGTAGAAAACTCGTCGCCCGACTTAACCAAAATACCATTTAAGGCGGAAGCACCTACGGCAATGTTATGCTTACGATTCTCCGGGCTGGTAGCAAAACTGGTAGTTGCGGTGCCGATCAGGTCAGTGATACCAAGTGCACCAATTGATTGATCTGTTACTGCCGGCTTCGTGACCGCAAACGTGGCCGCAACGCTGATTTGTTTATCGGTTTTACTGTGCTCAACGTAGTCACGCGCTGCAGATACTACCGCATGGGCCGTTTTATCACTATCCAACGTTTTACCATCCGAACCCGGGCTAAAAATAGTCACTTTGCCATCCTGTATGCTTAGCTTTGCTTCAACTGGAGCGCTGTTGAATTGCCCAGACATCCCATCCAGCCAGGTCTTGACCTTATCATGAGCTAAGCTAAGCTGCAGATGGCCCGCAAAAAGTTCAGAAGTAATCCATGAATCGAGGACATCTTGCTTTACTGAAACTTGGGCATTATCGGTCGTCACCGTTATTTTCACCGTACGAAACTGACTGGCCTGCTTTGCGACCTCTTTGGTATCACCGGTTGCAACGGCAGGCTGCACCACGACACGCGATAAGACGATATCGCCTGCTTGACCACTGGTCCAATGATCAATAATGGCTCTCGCTGCCTCTGCCTTAACGATACGCTTACCTGCCACACCTTGTGTCTCGGTCACCGTACCGTGGTCAATGATTACCCCAGCGTTCTGCTCTGGTTGATCCACCTCTGCTGCAAACTGATCCAGCTGCTTTTGCAATTTATCGGCGTCATAGGTGACTACAAACGGCACGTGACGTGGCTGCACCAAAGCACCTGCTAGATCGGTTGCGGTATCGATTAAGCTGGCCTCTCGGCCATACGAATAGGCGGCGGCTGCGGTTGCTTTGACGTCCACCACCAACCCAATATCAGCTGCATGAATGGTCATCTGCTTATCATCTACCCGCACTGCAACACCCCGAGTTGCAATTGCTTCACTCCACGATTGTAGGGCGTCGACTGTGTCGGGCAGCGTTTTACCACTCACTTGAAGTCCAGCTGCAGAGACGTGTGGAAGAACACGGCTTGAGTAATAGATAGTATATGCAAGTAGTGCACCGACTAAACTTGCACATATGGCTACACCGCCCAGAATGTAGATTTTGGTGCGTTTTGTGGGATGATTTTTTTTTGTTTTTGTCTTAGCCATAACTAATCACGATTGATCCCATATCCATCTTAAAAATTCGAAAGCTGTAGCAGGCTGACGCATTACATCGTTCCTATGTTAGATTTCGGATGTGCAATTTAGGATTTCTGCTCCACCACACCATGCTTACACTTCTTTTAGCATCTCGTTCAAGATATCACGTGCACGAGCTGTTTTAATGGCTCGCGCTACCTCTGCTGACATGATATCTACTGACAATTCATCACCGGCGGCAACTTGTCCCTGCACTAGGTGTGCCGGAATATCAAATTGCTGCCCACGTCCATCATCGAGCTGAACCTTTTTTGGACCCACCTTCACCACTGTAGTTACTATAACGTCAGAGAAACCAAAATGATCAGTCGAGGAGTGTGCCATTTTATTCTATACCAAAGTGCAGGCTACTACACCACAGAGGCTTCCGCCTTATCACGACGGAACCACCACACAATTGCAATAACTACGAGCAAGACGCCTAGTGTAGCCCATTTTGCATTAGTATTTAGACCATGCTGTGTAATGAGAGTTACAATGAGCAGCGCTACAATGTTTACCACTTTAATCATCGGGTTAATGGCCGGTCCAGCTGTGTCTTTGTATGGATCTCCGACGGTGTCTCCAGTGACCGCTGCCTGATGAGCAAAACTGCCTTTTCCACCAAAGTGACCTTCTTCAATGTATTTTTTGGCGTTATCCCAGGCGCCACCACCACTGGTCATAGCAATGGCCACAAAAATGCCGGTCACAATTGATCCAACCAGCAGACCGCCCAGAGCCGCCGGCCCAAGCAGCAGGCCGACCAATAACGTAGCAACGATCGGGATCAAAGCTGGCAAAATCATTTCTTTAATCGCGGCGCGGGTCACAATGTCAACCGCAGCGCTATAATCTGGCTTTTCAGTTCCTTTCATAATGCCCTTATATTCACGGAATTGACGCCGTACTTCTTCCACAATCTGCGCTCCGGCTTTGCCAACTGCTTCCATGGCCAAGCTTGAAAAGTAAAACGGCAACAGCCCGCCGATAAATAATCCGGCCAGCACATTGGGATCGGATAAACTAAAGGTCACGGTTGTGCCCGCCGCTTTATTCAATTCCACTGCAAAGGACGAAAACAGTACCACAGCCGCAAGGCCAGCCGAGCCGATGGCGTAGCCCTTGGTCACCGCTTTGGTGGTGTTTCCCACCGCATCAAGCTGATCTGTGATCACTCGCACACTCTCCGGCAATCCAGCCATTTCGGCGATGCCACCAGCGTTATCGGTAATTGGCCCAAATGCATCAATTGCTACAATCATGCCGGTCAGGGTAAGCATCGCTACTACCGCCACCGCAACGCCATAAATACCAGCCAGAGCGTACGATCCAAGCAGTGCGGCACAGATGACCAAAACAGGAGCTGCCGTAGCCCGCATCGAGACAGCCAGGCCAGTAATTACGTTGGTGCCGTGTCCGGTCTTCGAGGAAGCAGCGATCGAGCGCACCGGTGCATACTTAGTTGAAGTATAGTATTCAGTAATAACTACCAGGGCTGCCGTCACGCCTAAACCAATCAGCGAGCAATAAAACAGGTTGAGCGTGGTGTACATTGGGTCAACACCTTCCAAACCAGTCATAAATTTATTGGTCACAAACCAAAATGCGATAGCTGATAACACCGCGGAGACCGCCAGACCGTTGTACAGCGCTGGCATAATGCCCTGCTTGCCAAATTGACGCACAAACAGCATGCCGATTAAAGATGCCACAATTGATGCCCCACCTAACGCTAGCGGATAGAGCACCACATTTGCGTTATCAGCAAACACAATTGAGCCAAGCAGCATCACTGCAATCATCGTGACAGAGTAGGTCTCAAACAGATCAGCAGCCATGCCGGCGCAGTCGCCCACGTTGTCACCCACATTATCTGCAATCACCGCTGGGTTACGCGGATCATCCTCAGGAATGCCGGCCTCCACTTTGCCGACTAAATCGGCCCCAACATCGGCCCCTTTGGTAAAAATCCCACCACCAAGACGGGCAAAAATGCTAATTAATGAGCCACCAAAGCCAAGACCAATCAATGCATTCAGATCATGAAATAGGCTGTAAAAACCGGCAACTGCCAGCAGCCCCAAGCCAACCACCAGCATTCCGGTAACGCTACCGCCTCTGAAAGCGAGCGCCAAAGCTGGCGCCAAGCCCTGGTGAGCGGCCTCAGCGGTGCGCACGTTAGCTCGCACCGATACATTCATCCCAATGTAGCCGGCTAGGGCAGAGAACAAAGCGCCAACCAAAAATCCAACAGCGGTGCGCCAGTTGATGGCGTATAGTAAGATCACAAACAGTACTAATGCCACTAATGCGATAGTAGAGTACTGGCGGTTCAAATAAGCCTTCGCCCCCTGCTGGATGGCAAGAGCAATATCAGCCATCTTTTTGGTACCGACTGGCTGTTTCAAGATTGATAAACTAGCCATCAGCCCGTACAGAATAGCCAATGCAGCTCCGCCATAGGCCAACACCGCGGCAATAGTAGTGGTATCCATAATACCTACACCTTTCGTTTTATTATATCAATAACGTTAATGATGAATTTATGTGTGACTGATGTATAACCAAAATAACTAATTACTAATGTCTAATTTCTAAGTAAGCCCCAATGCATCAATGACTCATTGGTCATTCTGACATTAGTCATTCATTAGAAATTAGGAATTAATCATTCGTCATTTCCATTAATAATCTATTTATTAATCTGCGCCACTTCAGGCTTTTTCTCAAACGTTTGATACAAATCAAGCGTCTGCTCCGCCATCTTGTCCCAACTAAACGCTTTGGTACGTTTTAAGCCTTCGGCCACCAGTACCTTTCGCAAGTTGGCTCCGCTGACCACTCTATACATCTTATCAGCCATATCTACGGTATTGCGAGGGTCAAAGTACAGTGCCCCGTCCCCTGCAATCTCGGGCAAGCAACTGGCGTTTGAACAGACCACTGGACACTCACAGGCCATCGATTCCAGGGGCGGCAAGCCAAATCCTTCAATCAGTGAAGGAGTAACGCTCGCCATCGCACCGGAATACAGTGGTGGCAGATCCTCTTCCGGGGCAAATCCGGTCATAATGACGGCGCCGCCAAGATGATGTTTGACAATAGCAGCCTGTACTTGCGGTAGATACCGTAGATCAGCTTTGCCAACCAGTACCAACTGTAGGCTGCGGTTCCGCGCCCGAACTGAGGCAAAGGCCTCAATCAGTCGCACAATATTTTTGTGTACTCGCAGTTGCCCGACGTAGATGATGTAGGGTCTTGCGATTGCATACTTCTTTTGCGTCGCTTCAAGAAGCCTTTGATTATCGCATTTTTTGTAGCGCTGGTCAACCGCTTCGTAGATCACCTGCATCTTATCCGGTGGGGTGTGGTAATGTTCGGATATCTCACGCTTGGTCGTCTCCGAAACCGCGATAATTTTATCCGCTTGACGGAGGGCGTGCCGAATCGTCACCTCATATGCCAGTAATTTAATTCGATTCATCGCGACCCCCGGGTAGAACGTCAGGATTAAATCGTGAATCGTAAAAACGGTGCGACCACGATAGAGGAGAGGATGGTTAAAATGCAAGAAATGCACCAGGTCAAGGTGATGACTATCCAGTAATTTTTTGAACGTGGTTTGCTCGTCGAGCGAATAATTCTTGATCGCGGTAGTCACGAATTTTGTATCTGGATGATGCGTCTGTGGTTTTGCCACCCCGGTGGGTAAAAACACCACAAATTGGTGTTTTTTTGCCTCAGCTAAATTGAGCAGGCGCGGCACCAACTCGGTGGCATAGCGGGCTAGTCCACTCGCTTCAGGATTATAAAACCGTGCATCAATTCCGATTCGCATTTCAATGAAATCTCCAATTAAGTTTACTTCCAACCAGTGATTGGTAGGCAATCTTGTGGTCGTACGCGAACGCGAACGAGCAGACAACCATAGATCCTTCAAACTATGAGGTCATTTTTCTCTTACACCCTATCACAAATTAAACTCAGGAGGAATATCGGGGCGAGGAGAAAGTTTGATTGTGTGTCACCGATGCCGTACAATAAGGGTATGAAATACGCATGGCTGATTGTATTAATCATTATTGTCGGTGCTTGTACTGTCGGCCTGTACTATTTGAACCAGCACAAAACGAGCTCAACTACTTCCTCAACCTCTGATACTGGCGCCGTTCTACCTGATACCACCATCCATTGGGGGGTAGCGATCCGTCCATACGGTTTGAAAGGCCCTGGTGCGGCTTACAAAACCAGTCAGCTCCAAACTCAAGTCAGCTTAGCAAAGGAGCTGGGTGTGACCGATGTGCGCGCCAACGCCGAAAATGAGATGGCCACCAACGACGATTTTGTATCAATGGCTGAACAAAACAAGATGGCTCCGACGATAGTGCTTGAACCGATTGACCCGCACTACTTGGATACCAATACCTATCAAAACGCCTACGATTACGCCTTCAAGCTAGCCAAGCGCTACGTTGGCCGCGTGCCTTACTATCAACTAGCTAACGAAGCCTCTGGGGTAGCGATCAAAACCGGAGCCGCAGGCGATAAAACGAGCGATTACGACCCGACCAAGTACCTCAAATTACGAGACGAGATGCGCGGGCTGTCGGACGGTGTGCATGCGGGCGACGCAAGCGCACAGCGCATCATTAGCGCGAACTGGCTTGGGACAGGCGTGATTGATAAGCTAGTGGCTGACAACATTAATTTCGAAGTGATCGGCTGGAACTGGTACTCCGATATGGGGAATGATTTGATCAAAACACAGAGTGATGGCACTACCTTAAATATCCCGCAATACCTCAGTAAATATCACAAAAAGTTTTGGGTGGTAGAGTTGAACCGCCGTCAAGGCACCTTTGATAATAATGCCAAGGCCCAAAGTGACTTTTTGCAAACGTTCATTAGCAGCACACTGGCGCACAAAAACGTCACTGGGTACTTTGTGTACACCTTAACGGATGAGTGCGGCGAGCTTAGCCAAGAACACGGTAACCTTGGACTAGTCAGTTTGACCAAAAATAGCGATGGTACCTGCTCAGTTAAAGCCAAAAAAACCGCCTTCACTACCGTTCAAAGCTTGATTAAAGCAAACCCTAAACCGTAGGCGGAAGCAAGAATTTAGAAGTTAGAATTTAGAATCTAGCGTGCGACTACTAAGGACTGATTCGGCTTCTACCCTTAAATTCTATCTTCTAGATTCCAACCTCTATTCCCATGCAAATACGTCAACTATTCATCGCTATTGTGCTGACAGGCCTGACCAACGGGGCCTTCTACGCTGCTCATCATATTAATGCTCATGCGGACATCGCTGTACCTGCCATAACGACCACCGCGTTTCAAATAAACCCCAACTTGCCGCTGCAGGCCAATCAAGTGTTTTTGCCCACTCCAAGCGCGGTGCAAACTGACAGTGCAGCATCGGACAGCAGACAGGCATCAGCGCAACCAACCATTGCAACTGCCGCAACCCTCACCCCTGCGACCGGAACAGTCAAAATGACCCACTTTGGCGTGCTAATTCGTCCGTACGGCTTAAAAAGCGGGCCCATAGCATACTCAAAGGATCAATTAACCGCTCAGCTTGATGCGGCGGGGACACTTGGCGCAACCGACGTCCGCGCCAACGTGGAGCAGGAAGATGCAACCAATGATGATGTGGTCAATGAATCACTGGCGCGCGGATTTAAAATCACCCTTATTCTAGAGCCACCGGCTGGCTATTTGGACAGTAACACCTACCAGCGTGCTTTCGACTACGCTCACATTGTGGCTACCCGCTACCTTGGTAAAGTGAGCTACTATCAATTGCTCAACGAAGCCTCCGGAGCATCCATCCGCCCTGGGTTTCCAGGTAATAAGACTTCCGATTATGACGCAGTGAAATACCAACAGACCAAGGACGCGATCCGGGGCTTGAGTGAGGGCGTGCGCAGCGTCGACAAATCCGCTGGTCGCATTGTGAGCGCCAACTGGGTCGGTACCGGCATCATTGACAAGCTGGCGGCAGATCAGGTGCCGTTTGAGATCATCGGCTGGAACTGGTACTCCGACATGGGGGATGATTTGATCAAAAAAGTGGATACCCGCACCACCTTAAACATCCCGGAGTACCTTAAAAAGTACGGTAAGCCGTTTTGGGTGGTTGAGGCCAATCGCCGCCAAGGCAGCGCTGATTTGGATTATGCCGCCCAAAGTGCCTATCTGCAAACCCTATTTACTAACGTTGCTTCGCATCACAACGTGCAAGGGTTTTTCGTGTTTCAGCTAGCCGATGAATGCGGGGCACTGGATCAAGAGCACGGCCACCTAGGTTTGATCGGCGTAACCAAACAAGATTCCGGCAATTGCACCCTATCCGACCCAAAACCTGCCTTCACCACCTTTAAGGATTTGATTAGGAAGAATAAATAGTACGTTAGCGAATGAGCTTAATATCGAGTGCTAACCCAAGATCCTTCCAAACCTTATCAGCTGTGAGAACAGAACAATTCAACGTCATTGCAGTCCCTAAGCAAGCTCTATCAGCAAGTGAAATGGTAATATTTGATTGCCTGAGTGTTGCTGCTGCTCGTTCCGCAGATAGTTTATCGTATGGCACAACCCGTAGCCCAGTTACCAGCAGGAATGAGGTCAGTTGACGCATATCTGCCCCACGCTGCTCCATCTTTAGTAATGCTTCGGTATAATTAACCGCACTAACAACTAATTCTCGAGTGACCATTTGCCATACTATCTCACTACCCCGCTCCTCAAATATCACTGCTAGCACGGCAGAGGTATCAAGCAAAATCATTTAGTACCCTTCGCGCTTCGCCTCTGCTCGCCGTTCCTCTATGAGTTGTTCGGATAATGGTTTTTCACCGGGTTTTGGGCCAAACGGTTTCATATATTCTTGTAATGCTTTCCATGCCGCCCTTCGCCTTTGCACTTCCGCAGCCGGTAAAACATCCGTTTGCGCTCCTATTGTGCCACGCTTACGGCTAGTTGATCTAGTTTTTGGATAGTTAACTTTTGCCATGGCTATACTCTATGACTGATCTTAGTTTCTGTCAATTTAAAAACCGGCAGAGGCATAGTGCCCCAGCCGGTCATGCCTCCCTTCAGAAGAACGTGTTGATTTGGAGTCGCAATCTCTCTGGTGCGGATCCGTTAAACGAAAGTGGCTGCCAGTTCAGCCGGACGTTACTCGTGCCGATTTTCCAACGAATGGTCGGTCCAAGCCGAATTGGTGCTGCCCCCGAGTTCTCTCGCCAAAATGAGACTACGATGCCCGCTTCACGATCATGACCTGCCTGCCAGCGAATCGATGATTCATTCGAAAAGAAGATCCTCGGCCCGCCATTCAGCGGCACATATTGTGCCAGACTGATTGATACTTTGGCAGCACCGAGCGAATCGTTGTAATCAATCCATGGCTCAATGAACTGCTTGTTCTGTGTTGGCCATGTCACAGCATAGGCACCGATTGAGAGGGTTTTGCTGACAGGCCACAGGCGGCCAATCTGCAAATCCTGAGCCTGTCGCGTGTTCCAACCAAATGCCCACAGCTCAATCTGCGGTGTCAGCACCCCGATGGTATCATACGGCTTCCCACCGCGCGTGGCATCGAAACGATTGATAAGGATGGTCTGAGCCTCTGTGGTTCCACACAACGCCAGACAAAATATCACTGCAATGAGTTTCATGATTGTTCCCCGACGTTTTGGGCAGTCGGCACCACTAGATTTGGTTGTTAAAGCGAGCATCTCTGCTCAAGAAAATGGGTTGCGGTTGTACACCACAACCCGACTTCACTTGAGAAGAATTACTCGTTGAGCTGAAGACCATGGAGACTCATGCTATGCAGCCCACGACGCAGGTAGATCGTTTTTTGATGAGGCCAGCACTCATGTACTTCATCGAGCCTCCAGAGGTCATTGGGTGACTCGACGCCGTTTCTTAAGAAGCGCTCACCGTCCCCACTGGGGTCATTGCGGAGGCTATCGCAGTCGATAGCGAAACCACTTAAAATGACTCCACCGGTGCCATTAACAACGGCATTGCCGACAACCTTCATCTCCGCCACACAATGACCATCGTACGGTCGATAGGTACAAGACCTAACCATATAGGTACCCGGCTGAGGCATTTCCGATTTGGGCATCTTTTTCTCCCCACCTGTTAGGGCCGGTGGCGCCACTAGATTTTAAGGTGATACGAGCTAGATTTCTCTGCTCAGGGAATCGGATGAATAAGCACTGCTTGCTCATCCGGTCCTTCTGAAAAGAGATTTACCTTTTTCTGAAGTAGGCAGTGTGGTTCCGTACTGTGAACAAGCCGTCACCGACGGAATTATCTCTTCTCTCGCAAATCAACTGCACTTCATGCTTCGTTTCGATATAGTTGAGAAGCTCCAGGTAGGACATATATGTATGTTCGGCACCATCCTTGTGCTCCCCATCGTACTTGATCTTCTTGTCTCCCTCGGTATAAGTCGCGCTGAATTTACGACACCCGTGGTCGAACACATGCTCAACCTCCAGTTGGGTAATCACAAGCCGCTCCTCAATGAAAATATTGGTACTTCGCGCCTGAGAAAGAGTTTCAGCTCTAATTCCCTAGCGTGATGAATCAGTGTAGCATATTATTTACGTTTTGTCAATAGTTTGGGATGACAAATAATACATAGTATGATATATTGGTTGTGCTATGATAATTGAAAGCATCAAACGGAGGCTAAATTGAGTCCAAAATCCAGTGGTAATGCATGGTTAGCTGGGATCGCGATTATAGCATTGGCGATTTCGTTAACAGCGTTGATGGGGACAAAAAAGAATAATAACGTAAGTCAGCGCGATAGCTTAGCTGAAATTCAAAAAACAAAAATAATGAATGTTTGCGTCGCCGAATGGCCACCATTCAGTATCAAAGATGCAAAAACGGGTAAATATTCTGGTGTAGATATAGATGCCCTAGAAGCAATTGCAAAATCTCTTGGCGCAAATGTTTCCTACCACGACACAACTTTTGGTAACTCACCTGCAGCCGTCCAATCAGGTACCTGCGATGTAGCCACCTCACTTTACGTCACACCCAACCGAGCAGCAGCAGTCAATTTTACGCGTCCAATTCTTTTTGGCGGGGATACTGCATTAGTGAAAAAAGGTGATACACGGTTTAAAACCGTTGCCGATCTGGATCAATCAGGCATCAAAGTCGCAACTGCAACGGGTGAATCAGGCGATATTTATGCTAAAGCGAATTTCACAAAGGCTACGATAGTGGCAATTGACGTAGACTCATCTGATCAAACAAGGTTCTTGCTCGAAGTGACATCGGGGAGGGCTGATGTAGGAATTGCCGACTACAATACGATCGCTAATTTCGCAAAAGCACACCCAGAAACTGCGGTGCTGTTTCAAGATAAACCGTTTAATCTCAGCGCTGATGCATATGGTGTGCGATATGGTGATACTAATTTCTTAGATTTCTTGAACAGTTCATTATTAACTATGCAAACTAATGGAACGTGGGATCAGATCGAAAAAAAATATAGCGCCCAAGCATTTCATCAGCAACTCGACATTAGATAGAGACAGACATGTATCAGTGGAATTGGAATATCGTTTTCCAATATCGATATGTTTTTATACAAGGAGCGGCAACTACCGTATGGTTGACGTTCCTTGTGGTAGTTCTTGGTACAGCTCTTGGGGTACTTATCGGACTCGCCCGTAGGAGTGAAGCACCATTTATCCCTACTTTAGCAAAGATATATATAGAACTTTTTAGGGCTCTGCCCATTTTGGTCCTCTTAATCTGGCTTTATTATGTTTCTCCTATAATACTGGGAATTCAGCTGTCACCATTTATTACAGCATTGGTAGCTTTAGCAATTAATTTGTCAGCGTTCGTAGCTGAAACAGTACGGGCTGCTATAGAATCAATTCCTACTAATCAGTTTGAGTCGAGTATTACATTGGGTTTAAGCTCAACACAAACAATGATTTATATTATTCTGCCGCAAGCGATAAAAAATATGTTACCTAACCTGATGGGTTTATATGTTAATCAGCTAAAGAACTCTTCATTGGCTTCAGTGATTGCAGTTAATGAGGTATTACATCGCTCGAACTCGATCATTAGTAACACATACCGCCCGCTTGAGGTCTATACCACAGTAGCCATTGTTTACTTAATTCTGATTATTCCTTTCTCGCTATTAGCCAACTGGATCGAGAATAGAATCGACAAAACGAGAAAAATCTAATGGTCATACTTGAGGTCAAAAATTTATCTAAAACTTTTTATAGTAATAAGAAACAGGCTGCTCTATCAAATGTCTCGTTTACGGTTGATGAAGGAGAGATTGTTTGTTTGATCGGACCGAGTGGCTCAGGTAAAAGCACGCTACTTAGATGTCTTTCTGGACTCGAGGAAATTGATAAGGGTGAAATTATCTTGCTCTCCAGCAATAAACTTCATCACTACAATCGAGCTGCGCTAGATGCTATTAAAGAAAACGTAAACATAGTTTTCCAAGATTATAATCTCTGGCCTCATAAAACAGTAATGGAAAATATTATTTTCGCACCCGTCACCAGAAAAAAAATGTCGATAGATAAAGCAACAAAAATGGCATCTGACTTACTAAAACGTTTTGATTTATATGATAAAAAAGATGCTCATCCAGACTTTTTATCAGGCGGTCAACAACAACGGGTGGCTATTATTCGCGCACTTACTCTTCAGCCAAAACTTTTGCTATTGGATGAAATTACCTCAGCGCTAGATCCCGAACTTGTCTCAAGCGTCTTTAATCTTATCAAGGTATTAGCCAAAGAAGGCCAATCTATGATAATCGTGACTCACAATTTGAAATTTGCATCTGAAGTCGCTCATAAAATAATCTTCCTAGACGGTGGTCGCATAATTCAACAAGCTCCAGCCCGTGATTTTATTTACGCTCAAAGCAACCCTCGAATCGCTGATTTTTTACAGACATTTTCTCTCAACAAGCATGAAATAAATGTATATGAAGGTTTCGATCAATTTCAAGCTTTTCAAATGGGTACTTTGAAACGATTTAAAAGAGGCTCAGCAAAACACGTAGTGGCATCTTCGGGCGATAGATGGTTTGAATCAATGGGTGCCTTTTATGAAGCATATGAAAGAGAACGGGTTGAAAAAGAAATTTCGTGGCGCATGGTTATGTATAAAGAGTCACCGCTTGATAGAGATATACGGCTACGGTATCCAAAATTAAATGAGTATAGGCTAATTCCAAAAAATATGGAGAATCCAGCAAATTATTACGTCATTGAAGATATCGTAGTGATCCAAATATTTGGCAAACTTGGTGATGAGCCATCAATCATCGAGATTAAAAACAAAGATGTTGCTCAAAGCTATATGAATTATTTCAATCTGCTGTGGGAACAAGGCAGAAAGCTTAAATGATGGAAAAAGAGTTAGAAAAGCTAGGATTTTCAGTGCATCAGGCGGAGGTTTATTTGGCCTTAATCGACATTGGCCAAACTGGCGCGGGTGAGATAGTCAAGCAGACTGGCTTACACCGCAACATTGTCTACGAAACGCTCGATAAACTAGTCGCCAAACACTTGGCCACCAAAGTCACCGAAAAGAACGTGGCGCAGTTTGTGGCTACTGACCCTAAGCGCATTCAAGAACACATTAAAGCAAACTTAGATCAAGCAGAGATGCTGGTGCCGCAATTAGTGGAACGGGCCAATATTCAGCAGGATATTGTAGTGTACAACGGCATTGAAGGGTTTCGCACCTACAACATGGAGGCGCTTTCCAGAATACGGCGCGGCGGCTCGCAATACGTTTTGGGCTCAGTTGGCAACCTGTGGTACGAGCTGATGGGGGAACAATATCGAAAGTACGAAAAATTGCGATTAAAGAAGAAAATTTGGTGGAAGATGATCGCCTACGAGGAATCAGAGCGTGATCAAGCGTTGATTGACGAAAAAAAGCTTATTGAGGTACGCATTATCCCCCGCAAACTCTCTACCCCAGCCAACATGCACATTTGGGAAGGCACTGTAGCTCTGCAAATGGTAGTAGAGCCCTATACGGTAGTAGAGATTCGGAACAAGGCTCTGGCAGAGAGCTATTTGAACTAC
Source organism: uncultured Candidatus Saccharibacteria bacterium (assembly GCA_964561525.1). Classification (GTDB taxonomy): domain Bacteria; phylum Patescibacteriota; class UBA1384; order CAJBMM01; family CAJBMM01; genus CAZLPY01. The sequence goes on from CAZLPY010000002.1 coordinate 16,174, forward strand.
TTTAACTTGCTGTGGGAGCAGGGAAAGTAAAGCCGGCTTGAGCGTGGTGACTCAAGCCGGATCTTAAAACTTATGGAACACCTCCGTTCTAATTTGGCAGGATCCAGTTAACGGACCGCTCAGGAATTGGCCGAGGCGGGTACGTGAGCACCATTCTCCTCGCTTCCACTCTACAAGCGTGCCCAGTTGAAATGTTATCGGTTTGCCCGATCGGACGTTCAGTGCCCAGCCAAGACCGGCCGAAACCTCATGGCTTACTGGCCACACCAGGCGGCTGTTCGGCATATTGAGCTCCCATGGACTACCCGAAGGTTTAAACCCAAGATAATGTGGTCCACTAAGCTTTCCGCCCAATACTGGCACAGAAAAGACAGAGTAGGCCCCGATTGATACGATGCGATCTTGCTCGATGAGCTGCTCAGCGTAGAGCCCGAGGCGGCCTTTGACAGTCCTCGCCTTCCACGAGCCTGTATAGGCGACGAGCTGTAACAACCTGCCCGGCACGTGTGGTGAGCCAATTTGTAACAACTCACCCACTCTCGGCATGATCAATTGTTCAAAGAGAGTGGGGCTGCCTTTGCGGAGTGAGCTAAGGTAGCCTCCACCTGCTAGGTTCGACTGTGCCGTGGCATGCGTAGCCATAATACTCAAGGCTATGACTGTAAGCGTTTTCACTAGTACGTCCCCCTTGTTTTAAGTGCTTCTTGCGATGTATGCAAGAATGATGTAGTGTATTATAAAGATTGCGAGTGGCAAATATGACCCTATGGTGATATCTATCACCACTTATAACATTTGGGGCTCCTCACCCCTTCTCTCTCCTCCGAGAGGAGAGGGTGGTCGGAGACCGGGTGAGGAGTGATTATGTATACAGAACTATTTCAGGAGCTTGGATTAGCTCAAAACGAGGCGCGGATTTACGAAACGTTGCTTCGAGAAGGAGAGTCGTCTGTCGGTCATATTTCTGCAGAAGCAAAAGTGCATCGGCGAAATGTGTATGACTCCCTCAACCGACTAATCGAAAAAGGATTAGTATTTGAGATCATGCAGCGCAATGAAAACCGCTATCAGCCAGTAGACCCACACAAACTAGCAGAAACAATTGACGAAAAACAACATGCGCTTTCAAAAGTAATGCCGGAATTAGAAAAGCTCTATCAAGGCAAACCTCATCACGACGAAGTGTATGTGTATCGTGGCCTCGAGGGCTGGAAAAACTACATGCGCGAGATATTGCGCGTCGGCGAGGACTGGTATTCGATTGGAGCGAAAGCTGCCTTAAACAGCCATAAGCTACCCGGTTTTTTTGAGATGTTTCGTACGGAGTTAGGAAAGAAGAACATCACTTCTTATAACCTCTATGATCCGAGTGTCAAAGGAACCGAATACGAAGGTCATTTGGGCTCGTCTTATCGCTTTTTGCCCAAAGAATATCACACTTCCTGCACGGTCATTATCCTGGCCGATCGGATCTTTTTGTTCTCCGGTATCACGCTCGGTGATTTCAACGAAGACTTTTCGTTCACCGTGATCGTGAACGCAGAGCTCGCCAAAGCTTATAAAATTTGGTGGCAATTTATGTGGGATATGTGCCCAGCGGTTAAAAAACCAAAATGAACTACTAACAAGTCCTAAATTTAGATTGGGAATTCGGCAGATTTTTTGTCGAGCAGGGATACTTTATGTCTGATTGTTAGGGGATGAGTGAAACGCCAACGTTAGAGCAGCGGCGAACCAGATGACGAGGTCGTTTTTCCATAACGAATTATCCACCATACCAAGTATCACAAACGCCATGAGCAATACCGCTCCTAGGGCCGCTGTAGCCGATTTTCGGCGGTAAGCTGACCGAACAGCTATACCAATGAGCCCTACCAGTCCTACAAGCCCCGCCAAGCCAAACAATAACCAAGTATAAAGAAAGATGTTATGCGGATGCACCGCGTAGGGCGTAATGAACTCATCAAAGTTTGGCTGATGCAAGGTAAACTGCTGGAACGTATCATGAAATGAAGTCAGGCCAATACCGAATATTGGATGCGATGTAATGAGCCCCCAGCTTTTTTGCCAAATGTGTACTCGAATGTCCGCATTGTCAGGGTGGCGCAGCGCTACAAAAGTCAACACGATAGGATTATACAGCAGTAAGGTTGTTGCAAAAACGCCGAGGCTGAGGCGCTTCTTGCCGGCAGACCACAGTAACCACAATACGGTAGCAAGGATCGCCGCTACCACGCCGCCTCGCGAACCAGTCGCAAGGATTGCAGCTCCGATCACCCCAACAACCCACAGATCACTGGCGCGTTTCAGCAACACCAAGCTTGCTACCAAACTGAGTACCAGTACCATGGCAAGTGCATTGGGAGAGTTAAACAATCCGACAACTCGATGAACAGTCAGATATTGTGACGTCTCTGGAACGCCTACGCTCCACCTAGTAGCAACCGCGGGGATAAGCTGCACTAGACCAAGGACGGCCAGCCCAATGCCTTGCGCTCGCATACCGCGGATCATCACGGTAACGGTACCTTCGGTCAACGCTCGCGAAAACATCCAGTAGCTTAAGCACAGCGGCACCACCCAACCTTTGATGATGCCAAGGGCGGTGTGCTTATCTGGTGAGACGACAAACCCAATGATCGCAACCATAGCTACGATGATCAAACTGATTATTTCGGCAGAGTGTAAAGTGCGCCATTTGGGGTAGGCTACCCAAGCCGCAATTGCAAAGGCATAGATCAGTATCTCGAGCACATTGGTTGGAATCCCAAAAAGCGAAAAATGAATAAGATAGAGGAACGATAATCCAGGAAGCAATAAAACTAAATTCGAAATTCGTTCGCGAGGAACGAGGGTAGGCTCTGCCGCCATTTCGAAATTCGAAATTTTGCCTGAATTTATTTTACCCGCCTCCTGCTTCATATTTTATGCCTTACGTTTTGACTCGGCAAAAATAATATTCTGCACCGCAATCGCTAACCCAAACAGCACCCAAATGTGCATAATGTAAAAGGTAGAGAAAAACTGGTATTGCGCTAACACGCCAACGATCGCTGCGACCAACCCAAGCATGGTGGCGCGTAAAAACGGATCTTTTGCGGCAAACAAGGCCTGCATTGACCGTAACAGCAGTAAATACAAAAATAGGATGCAAGCTACCGCCCCGACCATCCCGGTCTCAGCCAGTATTTCAAGTGGTCCGTTGTTCACAATGGCCCAGCCGTCTTTCGGCAGCTCAGTCGGATAGCCAGCCACCCAGGGCCCGAAGTTACCGATGCCAACACCGGTGTACGGTGATTGATTAAACGCTTCAATAGCTTGATCAAAGGTGCTCAAACGCTGCTCCGTGCTGGCATCTGCCTGAATCTGGGTAAAGTGTTTTTGCACTTCATCGATCGATTTTTGCCCCAGATTGGAAAAGTTCAATAAAGCTGCCACGGCGATAATCACCAAAAAACTACCGAACAGCGTGCTTAGTATGACGGTAGGGCGCAGCACAAAAAATACGCTACCGAGCAGTATCACTACCAAACTAGCGGCCATCCCCACGTAGCCGCCACGCGCCAAGGTTAAAATTAAGACCAAGCCTGGCACGGTGATCACTGCTGCCAAAAACCACCAAGCATAGTGGCTCACTCGACGGAGGCCGTACGTTAACGCCAACGACAATGGGATCATTAAAAAGTTCGCTAAATAAAGTGGTTCAAGCGCTGTAGCCTGGATGCGCGGGAATCCAAATACGGCCTTAGTGTAGAGCTCGCGCAGACCGGTTAGTGCGGTAGGTAGGCCAATAATATCGCCAACAAATTGATACAAACCAAACAGCGATACCAGAAACGTAGTGATGAATAGCACCCGCACCACTCGATCAACGGCTGCTTTGTCCTGAACCAGCGCTGGGATGATCCAGATTGTGAGTGAAGTAAAGATCATAAAGACACACACTTCAAGGCCACGGGTAATAGCTTGCATGTGCCAAAACGAACTGAGAAGTGCGATCAAAAAAAGTAGATACGCCGGCGCATACGGCGATAACGTCAGCCAAAAGGTGCGCCGCTGCAGGGCTCGTAGCATAAAACTAATGAGCAAACTGATCAAAATAACTTGGCTGATGCGAACCGTCACTCCGCCAACTTGGAGTGAGGGGATGCGCTCAAATGGTAAGGCGAAAATAAATACCATGAGGCCAATTTTGGCATCAATCAGTTCAAGGGTAACCAAGGTGACCACAAGCAGCAACCCTAACAACATAGCGGGAACGGTCACTAAATTACGGGCGAAGCTCACCCCAATCAGTATCGCCAGCAAAAACATCAAAACAACATATGTGGGTTGCAAGATACTACGACGCATCGCTATGATACTTTCTTTGATATAAACGTTAGTTGTGCACGTGGGAAGCACGACGAGGGTGAGCCAGGTCAAGTAAACGGGTCGGCAAACCGCCACCACTCCGCCACGAATATCGAATGCGAAATGCCCATTTATCATACCACGTTCCGCGCTGCTCTACATAACGGCGTGCGTCACGAAACCAACCGCTCGGCACCACCAACATGTCATGAAAATCGCAGTACAATATACCACCATAGCGTACCCGTACCTGGTCTAACACGCGCGACACTACACCGTTATGCAGCAGATTCTCAGCCCACAGCAGTACGGCCAAGTCCTGCGATGCAGGCACGTGCATCCGTTTTATGGCGCTCGTGCGCACCAAGCACAATGCCCCAGCAAAATGAGCTTGTGCATCAGTGTGCACCTCGTGCATTCCTCGGAGATGAAACGGCCATTTACCTGCTTGAGCTGCACCGTAATACACACCACTGCCATCTTGACGCACTACCGCAGGAAGCAATAATCCTATTTCAGAATACCGATTAAAAGCATCCGCCAGTTGGTGAATAGTGCTCGGTTCAACGAGGGTTCCCGCCTCGATGATAATCAAGCCGAGAGCGCTGCTGTAGCGTGCTCGCTCAATGGCTTGCTCCAACAGCGTTGATTGTAGCGCGTGTGGAGACGATAAAATGGGCAATCCGCGAAAATCTCGCGCTACCGCGGTTCTGATTGCATGCTCACCATACGGTATCAAAATCACTATTTCATGATTGCGGTATCTGCTAGCCAGTACCGAATGAATGGTGGTGTAGACCTGGGCTAAGTCGCCATGTGCCACGATCATCGTTAGAAACTTGGGTTGGACGTGCATGATTTCTCCTCATAGCCGCCCCTCCATTAGCGAATAACACGATATTGTTGCACATTCGCGACATAGATGCAAGATTTCTATCGATTTACCACAAAAAATAGCGATAAATAATCAATGACAAATTTCTAATTACTAAATAATGACATAATGTCTAAATGCTCATTGGAGACTTGGGAATTAATTAGGCATTTTCTTGAGCCAGCTGTTCTTCGATACGCAGCAGTTCGTTGTATTTTGCCACACGCTCACCGCGAGCAGGAGCACCAAATTTTACATACGGTACACTCATCCCCACTGCAAGATGAGCCGCCAGTGTCCCTTCTGTATCACCGGAGCGGTGCGACAGTATCGGTGTGTATCCCAGTGTTTTCGCCTCCTCAATGGCCTCAATGGCACCGGTAAGCGTGCCAATTTGAGTCGGTTTAATCATAATGGCGTTAGCGATTTTATCGGCTGCCCCTTTCCGTAAGCGGATGGCGTTGGTCGAAAAAATGTCGTCACCGATAACCATCATCTTGCTCCCAAGACGCTCTGTGAGGGTGATCCAGTTCGCCCAATCCTGATCAGCCAAACCGTCTTCAATGCCGATGAACGGAAAAATAGCCTGCAATTTTTCGAATTTATTGATTAAGTACTCTGCCGGTACATCACCTTGATGATGCGCCAAGTGATACAGTTGCGCATCGGTAAACAAATTGCTCGCTGCCTCGTCAAGCATAATGCCGATACTATCTTTGGAGTAGCCTGCCGCTTCTGTGCCTTGAACAATCAAACTCATACCCTGATCGGTGGTAGCGCCCGGTACCGCATAGCCGCCTTCATCTCCGACTTTTTGATTGAAGCCGCGCTGCCGTAGTAGCGTTCCCACCGCGTGATAAATTTCAGTGCCAATGCGCAGCGCCTCATGGTAAGGCATCTCGCCCCGAATCACTATGTTAAATTCCTGGGTATCGGTCGAAAATGAGGCCAGCTTGCCGCCGTTAAAAATTGTCAAAATGGGTGCCGGCAACACGGTACCCGGACCAAAATAAGCATGGAGTGGCGTTCGATTACGATGCGCCATGGCCAGCGCGAAGGCCGAAGAGATCGCTAAAATGCCGTTGGCACCATATTTTTCTAAGCTGGGGGTGCCATCGAGGCCGACTAGATACTGATCGATCATTTTTTGCGAGGTCAATTCAACATCAATCAGGGAGGGTACTAGATATTGATTGATATTTTCCACCGCACGCAACACCCCACGCCCACGCAGCCGCCCTAAATCACCGTCCCGCAGCTCATGCATTTCGTACGAGCCGATCGATGCTCCGCTGGAAACTTGTCCTAAACCACGACCGCCGCCCTCCAATTCAAGCTCAACCTCGACGGTGGGATCTGCTCGGGAGTCAATAATCTCGCGGGCATGGATCGATTTGATTTTGGGCATACAGTAATACTCCTACTGATAGTATGCCTCAACAAGGGACTGGGGGGCAATGGCGTGGGAACGACGAATGTCTAAAATTAGCACTGGGATTTATTTAGTCATTCGACATTACCCATTCGGCTGCGCTCAGGGTAAGCTGAGCACTGTCGAAGCTTAGAAATTAGATATTCACTTGTTCACGACTTGATGATAAACATCGAGCGTTTCCTTAGCACATCTCTCCCACGAAAAACGCTGTGCTTGTGTATGGCCTTTTGCAATCATCTGCGCACGAAAATCCGACTGCTGCAACAGGCGAGCGATTCCCGAAACCCACGCACTCTGGTCATGAGGCGAGAGCGTGATGCCGCCATCGCCAACCACCTCAGGTAGTGATGAAGTATTGCTCGAAATAACCGGGGTACCGCAGGTCATCGCCTCAAGCGGTGGCAGCCCAAATCCTTCGTAAATTGAGGGGAATAAAAAGATATCGGTGCCATGATACAGGGCCGGTTTATCAGCGTCCTGAACATAGCCAGTAAAGCGTACGTCATCCTCAAGCCCAAGTTTGGTCACCAAGCGGAAAAGCTGGTCGTAGTGCCAGCCTTTTTTGCCGGTGATGACCAGTGTATGGGGCAGATGATGCTCCTTTTTTGCTTGAAAAAACACCTTGACTAAAAATTCCAAATTCTTGCGCGGATTGATGGTGCCAACGTTCAGCAGATATGGGCTGGTGATGCCGTACTTTTCACACACCGCATCAACCTGCTTTGGGCTGACAACTTGCCTAAATTCTTGTCCAGCCGCTAAATGAATCACTGATATGCGCTCTGCCTCTATCCCCAGTTTTTGCACAATATCGTCTTTAGAATGATTCGAAATGGTAATAAAATGATCGGCAAAGTGATACGAATAGGGCATCCATTTGGAGTAAAATTGGCGGGAGAAAAAGGGAATGTTGGTGTGAAATAGGCTAATCACATCGTGAATGGTCACAATTTTTTTACCCGAGTACAGGATTGGCACCGAAAACGCTGGCTGATGTAGTAAATCCACCCGGGCCGAGCGGGCAGCGAGCGGTAGCGTTACTTGATCCCACCACAGGCGCCCAGGAGTAGATAGATCGTCCTGCCGCTCGGGATAAAATAACTCAAACTGATCATCGCTCGACACTTCCTTGAGCGCCCGGGTTAAATTTTCCACATAAAACCCAAAGCCGGTCTTTTCCCCTAGAGTAGTCTGTGCATCTATACCAATTCGCAACAAAACCTCCGGTTTCTAGTATGGATGATACCAAGTTTGGGCTGCTTCGTCGATCAAGATTTGCTAAAGTCGTAACTTGGGATAGACTAACAATGCAGACTCTTACAAGTGGAGGAGGTAGGAATGGCCCAAGTAACGCTCGACAACTTAGCCGTTATGGTTCAACAAGGATTTACCGAGTTACGTGACGAATTAATTTCGCGTATGGATGCTCGATTTGATAAAATTGAGGACGAGCTGCGCTATATCCGCAATGATATTCGCTTGTTAAGCATGCGCCTGGACGCATTCGAGAAAAAGACTAACGAGGACTCCGATGTATACCGTCATGAGATTGTGGACCTGCGCCGCCACATCCAGTTGCTCGAAAAGCGCTTAGTCAAGCTCGAAAAAGCCCGAGGTTAACCCTCCGCCGCTTGCCACATAAATTCAAAACAGGCCCGGAAGGTATCTACAATTCCTGATCCTTCGATGACGATGGTGTGGATGTCCGTATCGTATGAAACTAAAGCTAATTTGTTTTCATAGAGAATAATATCAGTCGACAGTGGGTTTGCGCCCGGCCAATAGCGGATTTCCTGCTGCGGTTTTTTGAAAAAACGTTCGTATGCCACTGGTCCAGCTTGTGTGGCGATTAACTCTCGAACTCGCACGTTGTTCTGTGCGATGCGCTTGGCCAAATCTGGTGAATACTGCCCCCATATTTTGACCACAAACTCGGGCGAATAAATATTATCATAGGCCTTGATGGTCGTTAAATACTCATAAATTGCTCGCACCTCTTCTTTGCCCTCGTAAAACCGCACCTTTGGCTTATTGGGCGCTCTATTATAAACCGATCGCAGCTCCGGCATCAATTGATTCAAGCGCTCCCAGCGATTTTTTAGCGTGCGCGATAGCACTTGGGGATCCTCCGCTACGTATCGCCGGCGATTATTTTTTTCGAAATAACTGACCAGCCCTTTTTTCATCAGCGTATCGAGCACTAAATAACAATTCGGCCGAATAATATCGGCTTTTTTAGCGATTGGCTGCACTGTCGAGTCACCTAATTCAAGCAGCGCCACGTACACCCGTGACTCTTTTTCATCTAGCCCTAATTCCTGCAAAACGTTTATATCATCCATTCGTATTATCGTATATTATTTACTACGATAAATCAACATATTGAGCTTAGGTGGGAATAACAAGATTAGATTTTATGAATATTATGATCGATAATCGTATATGATACTTGACATTATCCCAATAACATGCTATGATGTCCTATCGCTTAGGAAATACATATTCACTTAAGCGAGAACCTAAACAAAGGAGCTTAGATATGGCCAGTATGTTTCCACCTGTGGGCATGTTGATCGTTGGTGCATTGTTTGTCGGCGCAGGCATCAGATTCTTCCGCGCGAGCGGAGATATTGGCCCGCATGCGCGTTATGAGAAGGGTTTCCTACGAGACGTGTATCGCTTATGCGGAGTCGGAATGTTTATCTTCGCCTGTTTGAGCCTCGGTACGCGTTCTCCTCGACCTGAAGCCAATGAATGGGCCTACTACACCAGCTACCGTAGCGAGAAGAAGCTGAGCTGGCTCAAGCCAGAGATTAGCACTTACTACGGACCATTCGACTCCTCCGCCAAGATAATCCAGGACGGTGAAGGGTATGCCATCGTCATTCCGGCTAAAAAGCTTCGAGTGACTGAATACCCGGTGATTAACGGTCGCTATGAGCACGTTCGTTACATCTGGCTGCAAAAGCCGGGTGGGCGTATGATCGGATGCTGGGATACTCTTTATGGCGACTGGTACAAGACAGACTATGGCAACTGGCATCCCCCGGGATAAGTACCTACAGCCCCAACGCGAAACGCGTTGGGGCTGGTAACCTTAATGGCACATCTAGCCGAGAGGAGAATCGATATGAGCACAGGAATGTACGTACTTTTTGCCGCAATCACCTTTGCGAGTTTCTGCGGAGCAATGAGTGTAGCAACAAAAACACATGTGAGACGCTACGAGGTCATTTTTATTTTGTGCATCCTGATATGCTCTACAAGTGGAGCATGGCTCTTTGGCAATCTGTTAGTATTGTTTACCGGTAATCCGGAGCATCGCGAGCACAGAAAGGTCAGCTTCATCGTTTTGGAGAAGCGCATTGAGGACCACCACGACAGGACTGGGCATATTGGTACACCTATGCTGCTTGACCAGGACAGACACAAGCACTATGTCGAGGAAAGCTTATTCAACCGTGCTCATGAAGGTCAGCCAATTACATTTGAGAAGTAGGGAATCGAACTATCCACCTCGCGTCGTCTCGACGTGGGGTGTTTTATGTCTTCGCAGCTTGCCACATGTACTCAAACATTTCTCGATGCGTATCAACAATCCCTGATTCCTCAATCATCACCGCATGCGGATCGGCAGCGTACGAGACAATGGCTAGCTTATTTTCGTAAATGAGAATGTCGGAATAGATGTTAGTGGTGCTCGGCAAATAGCGCACCTGCTGCAGTGGCTTTTTCCAGCTTTGATGCTGGGGCAAATTGCGCTGATCAGTAACGACAATTTCTCGGGCTTGAATGCCAGCTGCGGCCACTCGCTGCCCAAACTCGATCACGTAATCGCCGAAGATCGGCGTAACAGCATCGGTGCGATAGATATTGTCGTACGATTTTGCCAGTAATACCTGCTCGTAAATTTGTTTAATACCATCCTTGCCCTCGTAATAACGCACTTTAGGCTTGTGCGGCGCCCGGTTGTAGATCGATCGCAAATCGGGCAAGGCTGCGGCCACCATCTGGGCTCGTTCTTGGATTAGCTTACTTAAGACTTTTGGATCCTCGGCCACGTAGCGCCGCCATTTGTTACGTAAGTAGTAGCTAGCCAAGCCTTTTTGCACTAACTCTTCTAAGATGTCGTAGCAGTTGGGCCGTTGAAACCTTGCTTTTTCGGCAATGGCCGCTACTGGCGAATCTCCCAACTCCAATAAGGCCAGGTAGACCTTACTCTCGCGATCTGATAATCCTGCACTAACCAATAAATGTTCTAAATCCATTATTCCTCACTAGTTGTATAAAATATACTACAAATAGAATAACATCTTCTGTGTTATAGAGCAAATTAAGATCAATTTATGCCGCGAATAGTAAATATCATTATGTATAAAAATATTGACTTTTATATCTGAATGTGCTATTATAGTCTATTCGCTGCGGCATACCTGCTGCGGTGAAGTCATTAAACAATCCAGTGGCGGCGACTGCCCGAACAGTCGCTAAGGAGAACATGATGCGCTACCTTGGAATTTTCCTGCTGGTGCTTGCCGCACCAAGCATCGCTCAGACGACGTATGTGCACCGCATTGATGGTGGGCATGGCCTGGTGCCGAGTCACACCATCGGCGTGGTAACACCATACGGTGAAGGCTGGATCTTTACCTTTCCTGCTTTCCCAGATGTCGAGTTAGGCAAGCTATTTACCCTCTACAACAGAGGGCCTCACAGTTTGCTTGGTGGAGGCTACGCCGCAACTTGGACAAAGACCAGTCAGTACTTTGCGTTGCCCTGGTTAACCTACAATGGCACCTTTGGGCGATGGAAAACTAACATCAACTTGGCCAGCTATCAGCCCCTAAATGGCGGGCCAACCATCTTTTTCTCAGATGAGAGTAGTGTGGTGCATGAGCTGAAATCTGGCCTTAGTCTGGGCATTGCAACCACTTACTGGTCACAAGCTGGTGCCACTACACCGTGGCGCTTTGGACCGATTCTGAAGGCCACTCTCAACAAATCCGTGGCCATTTCCGCCCGTTATTTGGGAGTTGGCTCATCCAAGCACGGCGATACCGCTCGGCTTGAGGTCTCGTTCAGCTTTTAGGGAGGATACCGATGAATGATTTTCATCACCTGAACCACCAAATCATGCTGCAAGGTGCGGCGCGAGGTCCGCACAGTGCAATGGTATGCGGCCTCGAATTCCACCTTGAGGCCCATGTGTTCAGCCCGCTCGACTTCGAGGATCCCGAATTCTTCGCTCGGGAAATTAAGGTAGAACCCGGACAATCGTTTTTGGAGGTCGGGTGTGGCCACGGCGCCATCAGCGTCATAAAAGCGCTGCAAGGTGCTAATCCTGTAGTGGCAACTGACTTAAACCCTGCAGCAGTGTTAAGCACGGTTCGCAATGCAGTGCGGCACGGCGTGGGTGATGTAGTCAGAGTGACCACTGGTGACGTGTACAGTCCGCTAAAACCAGGAGAGCGATATGATGTGATCTTTGGTAACCTGCCCTACAATATCGTGCCGGATCACGCTGGCTTGGGCATGTACGAACGTGCCTTTTACAACGACGGCACCACACTGCAGCATTTCATTGGCCAGTCCCCCGATCATCTTACTTCGGGCGGGCGGCTACTGATCGCCTGGTCGCCGGAGCTCGCAGACCCCTCCACACTCAATGAACTGTGCTGGCAGGCTGGATACGAAAGTCGAGTGATCGCCACCATGCAAGCGGTCTCACAGCCCATCCATTTTTGGCTCGTTGAAGCCCGTGCCGAATGAACAGGCAATCATCAACCTCGCGTCATAACCGACGCGGGGTGTTTTTTATATTTGAGTATTCAATTAAGCTGGTTCAAGTCGGTGGTCTTTGAGGTAGCGAAAGACCTTTTTTGGTAAAATGTCACGCGCGTTTAGAATTTCCACACCTACTGGCCGCCCTTCTTTGTCGTAATCAATAAAAATATCATCCGATAACTCCGCAGTCTCAGTGATTGGTCCACGGCTAACGCTGAGATGTATGTACGCAGCATCTACTTTTGCATTATTAGCTGGTTTCATGGCTCATCCTTCAGTTAAAATTGAGCTTACGGTCTATATGCATCCTTGCGGTGCCGGACCCGATAAATAATTACCATTTTTTCGTGATCATTAATTTCATAGAGTACTCTATGTTGACCTACTCGAACCCGCCAGGCTGTCGACGTGCCCTGTAATTTCTGCGAGCTTGGTGGTCTTGGGTCACGCTCCAGCTGTAGAATTTTCTTCGTTATTAACCGAAACGTTTCAGGTTGCAATCGCTTAAGATCACGTTCTGCATGACGATCAATTAGGACTTGATACATCGGAAGAATGCTCTTCCAAAAATTCCTCGAAAGAGCGGAGATGTAACGGCTGTTTTTTCAAGCGGTTCAATTCCTTAATATCACTTAGTTCCTCAGCACGTTCAAGCAAGCGACGATAGTCATCGATACTAACGATAACAGACGTCGGCTTGTCGCCTTGATAGATTACATTTGGTTGCTTTAGCGTTCGGCTGCTCATAATATGCTCATTGTGACAAATTCCCTTTCACTTGTCAAAGCACTTGTGATCTCGATCATTCACTACGACGCAGGATTAGCTGCATAGTCTCTTTGGAGATGGCGCCGGTCAGCCAGGCCAGGCCGAGGTAGACGAGCGATCCGACTACCAGACCAATCAGCGCGTTCGCTTCGCGCAAGGGGATGAGCGCTAGTACCATGCCAAATACCGCCAACAGGGTACGCCACAGGGTGTCCCACGGCACACGCAGCCGGATAAATTTTGAAAGCAGATAAATCTGCAGCACCAGCACGATCGCTTCAGTAATAATGGTAGTTAAGGCGGCACCTGCGTAGGACCAGCGCGGAATGAGAATGATATTGGCCACTATGTTAAAGATTACCGCGATCACATTTGGCCACAGTAGCAGGTGCTGAGAGCCGAAAGCGATCACCGCTTTACCAAAGATGTTGCCAAAAAAATCAATCGTCACCGCAATCAGCAGCATCTGTAAAATAATAATGCCAGAGAAGGCGATAGAATGGCCAAAAATCGTGCCGGTAAAGGTGGAGACCGAGGCATACTGCGCGTCGGTGATGAATCGCATCAAGGTAGGAGCAAGTACAATGCCGCCACACAACACCGGGAAAGATAAGAACACCATCGCCTCAACCGCTCGGTGTACCAATGCTTCAGCCCGTTGCTTATCCTCACGCCAGCGATCAGTCAAAGCCACAAACACGATACCCATGAATGCAGCCGGGAAAAAGTTTAGGATCTCAATAATTTTGTACGGTGCAGCGTAAATGCCAACCTCGGTACTGGTTTTAAGAATAGAGAGGATGACACTATCGATCTTGAAGTAGACTAAAGCAAGCACCGAGACAACGCCAAGCACCGCACTTTGCCGAAATAGCTTATTCCAATAGGGAAAATCGAACTGCAGGCTAAAGGTGGAGTACGAACGGGCAAAGTACACATTGACTAAAAAGTTCACGATCGCCCCCCACACCAAAGCTGAGACCAACCAGGCCACGTTTAAGTGCCACAATAAGAAAGGTACTAAAACCACCAGCGAGACAACACGCCCAATCAGCTCCGCCACCACTGGGCGATCCATGCGATAGTGAGTTTGGAAAATGGCTACGTATGTCATGTTGAGTGACTGCCAAAAAATGGCCAGTGCCACTACCAGTACACCTAGCTTGACGGTGGGGGTAAGGATCGGAATAAGGCCAGTTGGTACTAAATACACTGCAACCACGGCGCAGGCGAGTACCATAAGTGCGAATACTGAACGGAGCGCCACCACATTGCCCATAGTGTGATTGGTTTTGGCGGTATCGTTTGGATGTGCAGCGAGCTCACGCACCAAAATCCAGTAAAATCCAAAATCAGCTAAGGTGCCAAAAAAGGCGATGTAGTTCAAAATAGCGGCGTATTCACCGTAGCCAGCTGGCCCAAGATGGGTCGTGAGCAGCTTGACCGTTACAAATGAAATGAGCGTACCAACCAGCCGCCCAATCATCTGTACACTCGAATTAAAAGCCACTTTCCGCGTTAAACTCATGGATGCATTGTAACAGAGATCAATGCGATGCTAAATGACCAATTTCTAATTCCTAATTTCTAATTAGTCATTACTACATTGGGATTTCTTTTGATATTCGATATTAGAAATTCGACATTTAAGTTTGTCTCTCTTGCACAATGTGTTAAAATAGTACGACGAGTGGAGGGATAAGCGTGGCTAAGCGTGTAGTACGATTTTTGGTTCTCATTAGTGTCTTCTTGACACCAGTCATGCTGAACGTGGTTCAGCATCCTGCGTCACGAGCGCACGCGGCGTCGTACGATGTTAATAACCTAATCAATGACCCGACGTTCATCGATATTAATTCAATGAGTGCCAGTGACATCCAGAGCTTTTTGAATTCGAAGGGTAGCTTCTTAAAGGACTTTAGCGAAGGAGGACGCAGTGCTGCTCAGATTATCTATGACGCTTCCCACGGCCACGGACAAGCGTCTGGCAGCGCCTTTGGCATTACCGTTGACGCCAACACCGGCACAGTCAGTCCGCGCGTCATTTTAACCACCCTGCAAAAAGAGCAGGGCTTGCTCACTATGGTGACGCGTAACGATGGGAGCCTAAACGCAGCGATGGGCTACGGCTGCCCCGATTCAGGTGGATGCGACCCTAAGTACGCCGGCTTTACCAATCAAGTAGAGTGGGGAGCGTGGCAGCTGCGTTACAATTACGAGGCCGGGTTTAAGGATGCAAGCTGGAGATCGACCAATTATGGTTCGGCTACGTTCCCAGCTAGCCCAGGCTATCCCGGACAAACCGTTACCATCGATAGCCAATCGGTCACCTTTGCCAACGCCGCCACCGCGGCTCTCTACCGCTACACGCCCCACATCAACTCGTTTTACACCCTGTTTACTACTTACTTTGTGCCCTACAGCTATCGCTGGATTGATCAAAACGCCTACGCTACCGTAGCTCCATCTGGTGCCTACGATTTTGTCTTAAGGGTGCGAAACACTGGTTCCTCGACCTGGCAAAAAGGCACCGTCAATTTAGCTACTGCAGCCGCTCACGACCGCATTCCGGTGTTTACGCGTGAAGGGCCGGCCGGAGCGGGGTATACGAGCGGCTGGATTTCGCCTAATCGCATTCAGTTTGAAGAATCATCAGTCGCTCCAAACGCCGTCGCTACGTATTCATTTTGGATGCGCAATGACAACGTCTCACCGGGCAAGTATCGAGAATACTTTCAAGCGGTGAACGACGGACCAAATGGGCAATGGATGGAGGATTACGGTATTTATTGGGAAGTCACCGCAGTCACGACGGCTGATGCTTATCACTATCAATGGCAGTCGCAAAATGCCCAACCTACCCAAACGATATCGAGTCTGACGCACGGACAAGCGTATCAATTTAGCGTTAACCTTAAAAACACCGGCGGCTTAACCTGGCAAAAGGGGGTGGTGAACTTGGGCACCAGCCACAGCCGTGACCGCATCCCCGTATTTACCCGTGAAAGCAGCGATGGCAGCCCCTCAGGCTGGATCTCACCTAACCGCATCACCATGCAACAGCAAAATGTGCCGCCCGGCGGAACTGCCACCTACACCTTTTGGATGCGCAATGACAATGTGGCAGCAGGCCCTCATCGCGAGTATTTTCAACTAGTAAATGACGGCCCAGGCGGTGACTGGATGGAGGATTACGGTATTTATTGGGATGTACCAACCAATTAGGCGTGGGATGGCATGAAACCAAAATCGGCTGCACTACTGTTTAAAATTGGCACCGCCGTTTTGGTGTGGGCCGTCTTAGCCGGAAGCGCCGTTGGATTACTAAAGCATACAGAAACCGATCAAGCCCATCACCACGTGCCACAATATGCCCATCGCGTTTGCTTAACCAATGTAGATACCCTTCGACA
>CAZLPY010000002.1:32810-54340 GCA_964561525.1 uncultured Candidatus Saccharibacteria bacterium
CATCTGCCGGTGCCACAATTTGCGCATCGTAATTACACAGACGTTGCTCCCACTTCAAAACCGACTGGCTTTGTAACCCTCAAACCAAAAGACCTACCCGGGCTGAAGCAGGCTCTGGACAGCCAACACATCTCCTATCAAGAAGTGGGATCACTCGGGCTACTCCGTCTCAAGGAAAACGATGCTGCCAAAATCCCTCCCGATCAATCAAGCGCCTTGGTTGATCGGACTGATAAAGAAATCACTTATTCCATCCTGCGCACGCCAAATGACCCGCAGTACGCCTCACAAAGCTATTTATCCACTATTCAAGCCGATACTGGCTGGGATATCGCTACGGGCTCGACCGCAGTCACTGTAGCAGTGTTAGACAGCGGTATCGATGGTGCGCATCCCGATCTTCGACCGAAAATGGTCGGTGGATACGATTATGTGAACAATCGCGCCTTAACTGGCGCCGAAAATTCAGACGATGAAGGACATGGTACCTTGATCGCCGGCATCGTCGGTGCGCTTGGCGATAACGGCGTTGGCGTTGCAGGGGTAGATTGGACAACCAATGTGATGCCGATCAAAGTGATTCGAAGCGACGGCAGCGGCACCGACACCAATGTAGCTGCGGGACTGCGCTATGCCGTTGATCACGGCGCTCGGGTGGTCAATATGAGTTTTGGTGGTGCGGCGAGCCAAACCTTAAAAGACCAGATCGATTACGCCTCGTCCAAGGGCGTGATAATGGTGGCAGCAGCGGGAAATACCGGCAACGAAACCACGTTGTACCCCGCTGGATGGGATGAGGTGGTTGCGGTTGGCTCTGTTTCAAGCTCACTGACCCGATCGTCATTCTCCACCTATGGGAGCTATTTGGACATGGTGGCACCGGGCGAAAACATCCTGTCCACCAATAACACCGGTGGCTACACTACAGCCTCTGGCACTTCAGTCGCCGCCCCATTTGTAAGTGGCGCAGCATCACTGTTAATCGGTCAAAACACCGCTATGAGCAAAGACGATGTGATTAGTGCGATCGAAAACACCGCAAGGGACGTTGATGCAAGCGGGTTTGATAAATTCACCGGCCATGGCCTGGTGCAAATTCATGGGGCCTTACAAAGTAATACTTTGTACCACTACGGCTACGTCGGTCAAAATGCAAATCCTGACGTTGCTCCGGGTACCAGTTACAACTTTACCTTGCAACTGAAAAATACCGGCGGCACTACCTGGCAAAAAGGGGTGATAAATCTAGCGACCGACCGGGCGGAGGACCGCATTCCGGCGTTCCTGCGCGAATCGGGCAACGGTAACTCGAGCGGCTGGACTGCCCCGAACCGTGTCACCATGCAGGAATCAAGTGTTCCAGCTGGCACAACGGCTCACTTTTCCTTTTATATGGAAGCTCCGAGTAATATGGCTCCCGGAACCTATCGTGAGTACTTCAGGCCGGTGGCGGACGGCATCACTTGGTTGCCAGAGGATTACGGCATCTACTGGGACGTGCACGTGCTCTCACCACTCGAGCAGTATCGACATCAATTTGTCGGCCAAAACAGCTACCCTACCTCGCTTGGTCATGGTCAAGCCTATCAATTTAGTGTCACGGTCAAAAACACCGGCACGGCCACCTGGCAAAAAGGGACGGTTAATCTAGCCACCAACCGAGTGCAAGATCGCATTCCGGTATTTACTCGCGAGAGCAGCAATGGCAGTGCTAGTGGCTGGATTTCAGCGAACCGTATTACGATGCAGGAGGCGACGGTGGCGCCAGGCGCTACTGCCACGTTTAGTTTTTGGCTGCGCAATGACGCCACTGCTCCAGGCACCTACCGTGAGTATTTCAGACTCGTCGCAGATGGCGTGGGCTGGATGGAGGATTACGGCATTTACTGGGATGTCACTGTCCCATAAACTTAGCCCTCAAACTCAAACGATTTGACAAACGCGCTAATACGTGATACTATTTGATTATTATCGATTGATTCGCCTATAGATCTTTAACATTGCTCCAATCGTGGCGAATCATTCGTCACGGGAGGAGAGAAAGGATGGCTGAAAAGTCAGACTACGAAACGCTGTTGGAAATGGTGGGTAGCTACGATCACCCTCCATGCGTCGTCTGTGGCCAACCATTCCTAGCCTACGGTACGCCTGACCAAAAAAATCGGGCCAACCTGTGCGAGCGCGAGGAGTGCTTGGACGTCATTGACGACGACCTGCTTGCCGAACTATGGTGGCGCCAGTGGCATGATTACCTCAATGGTCTCATCGTCTACTGACGCACCCGTTCGCTTGCCCCAAATCCGCAATCGCGGAGGCGGGGCTCATTCCAGAGTTTATTAGATCCTGGACTCAGCCAGGATGACAGAACTAATAGATTGCGGAGATGGGAAATAAAAAAGAGACCTGGAATATGGTCTCATTTTTGTTTTAAGAGCGCTTACGAGGTGGAGATGTTTTTCAGCGCGACTAATACGTACATCGTGCTTGTCTAGTTGATCCGTCTTTCCTTCTACAATCCGGCGCAATTGTCTGAGCTCACCGGTGTGTTCAGCCTGTACAACCTTTATTTCGTCTCTCTCATGACGAGCCTCTGAAAATTCATTCTGCATTTCAGTTTGAACGTTATGTAAGCCATTCTGCATTTCATCGTGCAGGTTGAAAAACTGGTTTTGCATCATTGCCGCTACGTCATCAAGAGTAATTTTTGCCATGATTTTTCCTTGTTATGTCAGTTTACCTAAAGTCTAATACTCGTTGCAAGTATTTTGGATATTCGGCATTAGAAATTAGAAATTCCGCATGTGCGGTTATGTTCCTTCTTCCCATGAGGACAAGTAGTGCTTTTGCTCTGGTGTGAGTTGGTCCTTGCTAATGCCCATGGCATCAAGCTGCAGCGAGGCGATCTCCTGATCAATTGCATCCGGCAGTACAATCACGCCCGGCTTTAACTTGCCAGCATTCTTGACACCAAATTCCACTGCTAAGGCCTGGCCACAGAATGACAAGCTCATTACCTCGGATGGATGCCCTTCGGCGCACGCTAGGTTCACTAGGCGCCCTTCACCGCACAGGTAAATTGATTTTTCTTTTCCTATATCAAATTTTTCGAGGCCGGGCCGCACTAGTTCCACTTTTTTGGCTAGCTTATGCAAGCCCTCAACATCAATCTCCGCATCAAAATGACCGGAGTTAGCCAAAATGGCCCCGTCTTTCATCAGCTTCATGTGAGCCGCTGTGATGACGTGCTTATCGCCGGTAACGGTGACAAAAATATCACCAATTTTGGCTGCACTCTCCATTTGATTCACCTCAAAACCGTCCATGCGAGCCTGCAGGGCCCGTACTGGATCCACTTCGGTCACTGCAACGATTGCCCCCATGCCGCGGGCTCTGGCAGCCACACCGCGGCCGCAAGATCCGTAGCCAGCTACCACAAAACGCTTGCCAGCCATTAGTATAGAAGTGGCGCGCAAAATGCCGTCGATCGTACTTTGCCCTGTACCGTAGTAATTATCAAATAAGTGCTTAGTTTTGTTGTCGTTTACCGCGACCACTGGCGCTTTCAGGGCCCCATCAAACTCCATCGCTCGGAGGCGAATCACGCCGGTTGTAGTCTCTTCGGTGCCGATCACTAGCTGCGGGATCAAATCCGCATGTTTTTGATGAATCAGGGTGATCAAATCGCAGCCGTCGTCGATTGTAGCGATTTTTTTACCGGCTTTTAGCCCGACTCGCAAGCGTTCAACTACTGCTTCAAGATTTTCATAGTACTCTTTGTTACTCTCACCTTTCCAAGCGTATACAGCTATACCGCGTTTGGCTAAGGCCGCACAGACATCATCCTGAGCTGAGAGCGGATTGCATCCACAGATCACTACTTCAGCTCCACCGGCGCGTAGCGTCTCGACTAAAGCGGCTGTTTCCTTAGTAACATGCAAGGCCAAACCAACCATGTAGCCTTTCAGCGGCTTTTCCTTGGCAAATCGGGCTCGTACTTTTAGCAATGCACCCATCTGCTCTTCGGCCCACGTGATATTTTTTTCACCTTGCGGTGCAAGCTTGATATCCTTCACGCTGTAATTCATTGTTCTCCTAATTAATATGTGTCATTTCGAGCGTAGATCCGCCTTGTCGGATCACAGTCGAGAAATCTCTCATGATTTATCTGAGATCTCTCCAACCATGCGACAAAGTGCATGGGGTCGAGATGACATTGGGATGTAAATTTCCTAAAATTCTCGCATTTTCTTAAAAGTCTCTACCCGCTCTTCTATGTCTTTCAAACTCATTGTATCACGATATCTGGTACTAAACTGCTCCGCGCAGGCCGAGGCTACTGCACTTCCGTAAATGATAGCTCGACGCAGCGCAGCGTGGTCAGTAGCTTTCGCGCGGGCTAAATACCCTATCAAAGCACCAGCAAAGCTATCTCCAGCCCCGGTGGGGTCGCGTACTTCGTCGAGTGGATAACCCGGAATAGCAAAAAACAAATCTTGACCGAAAAGCATGGCACCGTGCTCACCTTTTTTAATTATCACGTACTGTGGCCCCATTTCCAGGATTTTGCGCCCGGCTTTAATCAGATTAGGGGTGTCTATCAGCTGACGCGCCTCGCCTTCGTTGATCACCACTACATGAACTTTGTTGATTACTTCAAGCAGTTTTTCCCGAGCGGAAGTGATCCAAAAGTTCATAGTATCCATCATGATAAAGGTGCCATGTTTGACCTGCCCGATCACGTTAAGCTGGATAGATGGATCCAAGTTACCCAGCATCAAGAACTTAGCTTCCAGATACTGCTCGGGCAGTTTTGGTTTGAATTCAAGCAGCACATTGAGCTCAGTTTTATGCGTAATAGCCTCGTTCATAGCAAATTCGTATGATCCGGACCAGCGAAATGTTTTGCCTTTGTGCTTAAGGCCCGCTAAATCTACCCCAAATTTAGCGAGCGTTTGCTCATGCTCGGCCGGGAAATCCTGCCCTACGATAGAGACCACCCCAGGCTTAGCAAAGTAGGAGGCCGCAAGTGAGGCATAGGTCGCACTGCCGCCAAGTACATCGGTCACCTTACCAAAAGGCGTCTCAACGCTGTCGAGCGCCATCGAACCAACAATAATGAGTTCAGGGGTTTGCATCTATGAAAGAATAACAAAAAGAACGCTAAGTGTCGATGGATTTCCTTGACAGTATGAAGTAATAATGATATTATGTATACTTGGCGTGATATTTCACTTCATGAACCTTACCTTATAGGAGAATCCAATGGCAACTCTCGTCTTTTGGGTCTTTTCGTGGATCGGTGAGCTGATCGTTATGGCCGTAGCTGCAACACCGGTCGCGATCGTGTCAGTAGCAATCGGCTATCTATTCGGTCTCCGCAAAGGCCGCTTGATCGCAGTTTGCGGGGTCGCAGTCGTCTTACTCGGCTTCATCCCGCATTTGTGCGCCACGTACGCCCTCTCGCCATTGAAAACCGAGTTCGAAACTGTAGCGAGGGACGTGAATGTCAGTCGCTACGACACCGGACGAGTTGTCGACGGACGTGCCAAGGTGGCGCTGAGCTACGGCGGCAGGCTCGATGAAATTGTCGCCAAAAGGGAGCAGTGGCTGCGTCGCTCGGGCTACTTGCCTGCCTCTGCATGGGGCTGGCATGTCAGCGAGGGTGGGGTGGCCAACAACACTGCCCCCTAACTCTACGCCGGTCCGCTTAGGCGCTTGTTCGTTAGTAGTGACTCGAACGCTCAGTAGCATGGGTCAAATACCACGACCGACAAGAAAGTGAGGTGGGATTCATGGAGGAGGACATTGACGTAATGTCAGACGATCATATCGATGTGGTAATGAAGGAATGGGATTTAGACACTCTCAAGGGAAAGTCGATCTCTGTCACCCTAAAAAAGAACCGCATCTTCAATCCGAAACCCAAAGAATGCATTCGCTGCTTCAGCAGAAACATTTTGATCGAGAAGGAATTTGACTCATGGCGCTGCACGTGCAACGCCTGCGGTCATGAATGGGACGAGCGATTCTCGACAAAGCGACCGGGCATAACGAAGGCATAGCCTATCGGAATGAAGGGCGGCGGATGCAAATCCGTCCGCCCTACTTTTATGCCAAATTATTACTATCCTAGTCTCGACAAAAATTTAAAAAGGTTGTATTATGTGGACGCACTATTGTGTTTCAAAGTTCTTAAATAATTTGACCATTGCCGGTTCAGCAAAGTGCCATATAGGTTTTGGTACTTTGCCGAGCCGGTAAATCATATCACCGGCTTTTGAAGCGCTTCTAAAGCGCACCCGGCGGGGATGTCACGCAGAAAAGGGATGTTCATGCAACCTAATGTTATTTCGGCACTCGCGCGTCTGCAACGTGCTGGATCCGAGAACAGCGCTACTACACGGAAACTGATCGAGGCGGCGTGTACCAGCGGAGAGACCATTGCGCGACTGATGGTCGAGGGTGAGATCGCACTGATCAAGACCAAAACCCCCTCCCCACAAGGAGCGACACACCTGATGCCATCCGACCTCGACCTAACGGAAAATACCCGGGTCATTCTGTTTGCCTGGTGCGAAAGAAGAGGCATTAGAGAGAAGCTTGGGACAGGTGTTGACGTATCGCGTGCATCAGCCCTATGGCTCGCAGAGGAGGTGGCGGCTGGACTCCTTGATCGGATCACCGAAGAAGCAGAAAAGGCGAGCAGCCAAAGCAGCCAGGCTCTCGACCAGCTGCGATCTATGCAATTCCAGCTAACAAGGTGAGAACAATGTTTGGAAGGCGAGGCCGGTTCAGGTAATAATCGGCTCGTTGTATTTCAATCACTGTATCACGAGGTCTCGCATCCGAGCCGGCTAGACAGAATACCCAAATGCGCGAAGGGCGGCGGATACAAATCCGACCGTCCTACTTTTATACCTAAAAATAGTCAACATCGGGCAACGCCTCACACACTATGAGCCGTTCGACCTCGTATGTCATCCTCGCGCATGCGGGGATCCAGGAGAGAGAATGGATTCCCGTTTTTACAGAAATGACAGTGGATTGCTCGTGATGCTGGACACAGTATATGCTAGTGGTTTCACGCCGACGCCTGCTGCCATCCTCGCTTCAAGCGAGGCTAGCCCGCAAATGGTCGGGGCTGAAAGCCACCACGCGTTTAATCCCACGCAAACCCATGCCCGAAGTGGCCGCCTGCGGCGGTTTTTTGATAGATGGGGCGGCGCAAATCGAGCTGCTCGATGATTGATTTTGGCCTTAGGTCGTAGGTTCGATCTTTGAGCAAGTTTATCTCTCGAGCATTATCGGATACTTTGGCCTGCACATGGGCTGTAGCCATTACCGGCTCGGCAACACCAATGGAGTAAGCAATTTTGACCAAAGCCACTTCGTTACCTTCACGTACTAAATCACAGGCGATTTTGCGTGCCATGTAGGCTCCGGAGCGGTCCACCTTTGAAGGATCTTTACCGGAAAAACATCCACCGCCCACCGGAATCTGCGGGCCGTAGTTATCCACTGCAAGTTTCCGCCCAGTGAGCCCAGCATCCGCGGCAATGCCGCCAATAGTAAACTGACCAGTCGGATTAATATGGATTTTTTTTGGCTGATATTTTTTGGCTAAATCCTCAAGTGGCTTAAAGCTCGCGCCCGGCTTGTGAAGAGCGGAGATGACAATAGTATCCACCGTGCCCTCATCATCTAACGTCACTTGCGATTTAGCATCCGGCCCAAACCCTTTGGGTAGATTAGCCAAGATCTCTCGTGCTAGGAACAGCTCCTGCGGAATCATCGCTTTATTTTCGGAGGTGGCGTAGCCAATCATGATACCTTGATCGCCCGCGCCACCGGTATCTACCCCTTGTGCGATATCCGGACTTTGACTCACCACATTAACCAGTACTCCGACTTCCTCACGGTAGCCAATTTCGCGATAAACCTGCTTTGCCACCTGATCCATATACACAAAGGCCTTGGTGGTAAGCTCTCCTGTGACCACAAACACACCATGTCCACCGACTACTTCTACACCGGCTCTGGTATTCGGGTCTTGGCGTAGGCACTCATCTAAAATTGCATCACTAATTTGGTCGCAAACCTTGTCCGGATGCCCCGGCGCAACACATTCTGCTGTCTTCATAGTTACGAGCCTTTCCTAAGCGAGTAACTTCGCAACCTGTGACATATGACCGGTCAGGTCATCGCTATGCGAATAATAACGAGCAAGCATGCGAGTTATTACTATGTCACTGTTTTGCTTAATCACTCAACCATTAACTTTTAATTTCCTATTATTCAATACAAAAACTCTCTTCAGTATCAAGAGAGTATACTACGTTTCCTCGTCTGTGAGGCACATCTTCTCCATGACATTGGTGGAGAAATGGCACCGAAAGTAATCGGTTGCCGATCTGCCAGCTGGCAGATTCTCTTGATGCTTGATTTACATCTAGTTAACCATACTGCAACAACAAACGCAACAGTCGATCAATAGGTATGTCGATAAATGCGCGATCCGGTTTTGAGCTGTTGCAGCAGGGTCAGTCCCGGAGCTTTTTCGATCGCGCTCGTAATTTCATCGTAAGTGCGATAGTAGGGATAACTATCATCGGTGAGGGCCGGCTTTGGCCCGATATAGACGGTAGTAATGTGATACATCTGCAAATATTCACCAACGTTATATTGGCTATTCAACACCACCACCGGGTGATGCACCAAAAAGTGGATAAACGGATCGCTGTTGTTGGCTAAAATGACACCTCCTTCCGGCGTAACTCGGTCAAGCCCTGCCAAGGACGGTTCCTCCTCATGCGGCACTCGAATTAGTGCCAAAAATGGGTCAGGCAAAGCAAATGGCCGATACGTAGCAAAAACCGATGATGCCACTAACATTGAGACAAGGGTGATCGGCACCAGCGGCTGCAAGCGTTTTGGCTTCAGAAAATGCCACAACCAATCAAATAAAAATCCGACACAAAGAGCAAGTGGGATGGCAGCCTCGCGCGCAAATCGCCCTGGCAGGCCAAACGTCGGTACCAAGCTGAGCGCAATCAGCGTTAAGAGCCAGGTTACGACCAGCAATTTAAGTGATCGAGCGGTTTTTGAAAGCATCAAAACGAGCGCACTGATCAGCCCCAGAATAACAAAAAATGGATTGTGGATCTCCAAAAATCCGGCCAGATCAAGTGGTTTACTTTCGCGTCCAAAAATACCGACTAAATTATTTTGCACCAGGGCGGTAGCGTACGGAGCGAGCAAACGTCCAAAAACCACCCCGAGAATTACTGCCAACAACACCGCTACTGAAGCAGTAACTGCCATATAGCGTAGTGTGGCGCGCCGAGTATGTGGATGGAGCAGGTTATCAATCACGGTGAGGATGAGCCAAGGAAATGTGGCGACGATCAAATAAATAAAACTCAAGTGATGCGTCAGCGCAATCGCTATTGCCAGCACAATTGGTGGAATTGCCCGCCGCCAGGTTTTTTTGCTCACTACAAACTGATAAATGGCGGCGACCGCAAACGGCAATAAAATGCTTCCTCCGACCAAATTGGGATAATTGCCGTCCCCGAACGCACGTACTGGCGCGAGTGCAAGGACCCCCCACGAAGCTGCTGCAGCAGCGCCAACTATCGTGCTGCCAAACAGGCGCTTGCCAGCAAAATAGAGCACCGGAATTGGTATCACCAATAGCGCCGGCCCGATCCAAATAATCGCCGTAATGGCGTTTTGATGAAATAGATAGGCCAGAGAAGCCACTATATTATGAAAACCGAGCGGATAGCCTGATTCAGTAAATAACGCAATATGGCCACTGAGAGCGTTGCTCACTTGCGCAATGTGAAAAGCGGCGTCATCACCGGGAGGCACTACGTAATGATGTACCACGGGAGTCCAGTATGCGTAAATAATGCGCCAGATTGTAACTGCCGCCACCACGATAAGCCACGGTGACACCGCTTGCTGCGGCAATGCTCTGATCCATGATACAACGTTCTTCCCCATATAGTTATTGTAACAAGGCCCAGCGCTTTGCGATAGCAGCCTGCTCCCCGTTTATTGAACGAAGGCGACCAACAGCGTATAGTAATGAGGAAAATTACCATCTCGCACGAAAATTGATTTGATGAACAAACCGCTCAAACTACTGATTATTTGCCCCTACTTTTACGAACCGCATCGCTGGATGATCAGCGCTTATAAAACCGCTCTGTATTTGTCCAAAACGGAACCAGTGGTAGTGCTGACCACCGGATCTCCGTCGTACGAGCGAATTAACGACAATTTGGTGGTGTACCGTATGTGGGATTGGTTTATGCCCGATCCGATCAATTACTCTATTGTGCCGGGTTTAGCCTGGCATCTGTTTAAGGTGATTCGCAAAGAGCGACCAACCCATTTTATGGTCAATAAATACATGTTTTTCACTTCCTTTTCGATTCTATTCTTGCGTTTGATGGGCAAAAAAGTGATTGCGGTGACCGATACCTATCCGGGCCTTAATTGGTTCCCTCGGGCTGCCTGGCTGGGCGTGATAATCACTATTTATTCCCGTATCATTGGTATGCCGTTGCTTAAGATTTCTACCAAGGTTGTATTACTACACGAAGGATTAATAGATATCGCCAAGCAATACCACCTGCGGTATCAAGTGGTCCACAATGGTGTCGATTTAGAACAGATCGATGCCACCAAGCCGAACAGAGAGCTCAAAAAACCCGAGATGATTACCATCACCTATGTTGGTCGGCTCGAATCAGTTAAGGGCTACGACGACATCCTAGCAGTCGCGCAAACCATGATAAAAAAACACTCAAACGTACGATTTGTGTTAGCTGGATCAACCCACGGCAAGGAAGAACTGGTCAAATCGCTTGCGGGTGATCAATTAATGTTCCTCGGGCACCGTAGCGACGTGATCAGTATCATGAAGGCCAGTGATATTTTTGTGCTTGCTTCGTACTCAGAAGGGTTGCCGAACGCGGTGATGGAAGCGATGGCCTGTGGGCTACCATGTGTGTGCTCAAACGTCGGCGCGATACCTTATTTGATTAAGGATGGGCAAAGCGGATTGCTCTTTGATCCGGGCGACCAACAAGCACTGCAAAAACAACTGGAGCGCTGCATCGATGATGCTCGTTTAAGGTCGCGTCTGGGCGCATCCGCCCGCAAAACCATTGAGCAGCATTATTCATGGAGTAACATCGCCAAACAGTATGAGCACCTCCTAGATCAAGTGGGACCTTCATGAATCAGCGTTCTTTGACCGTGTTACTAGCGCCTCTTTTCCATCCTTCTTCAACTAACCCTAGGCAGCTACTGCAGCGTCATTTGTGGATTAACGCCTCTGTTGCTTTATTATTTGGCTTTGGTTCCCTACTAGCAGCGTTGCACTTCCCTTATACCCTCTACCTGTTTGGGACACTCGCTTTTTTTACCCCCGGACTCAATCTGGCTTTAAGCGTTGAGCAACTCACCGAAAGAGCACTTGGGCTAACTAGACTAATCATTGCCGCACTAGTTCTGTCGCTTATTCTATTCCCGACGTTTGTATACGCGTTCGCCGTCAACCAAGGACAGCTAGGTAACGAACACACTTTGCTCATTGCGTTTGGGTTAGCGTGGATCGGCAGCATCGCTTTGCTTTGCCTTAGCTTTGCGCTCCGCCGATTTCCGCTTACATCGATTCGAATTCCAGAGTGGTCAAAACATCGGTTGTTTTGGCTGGCCGTTTTGATATATGTCGGCTCACTTCTGGTGCATTTCATACTCTACCCTTACTTACCCGAGGCAGATGGTTATTCATACGTGGTCAAGATAGACCATTTAATGAACAGCCATCTGCTGCCTTACGTGGAGGGTCGCCCGCTGTTTTTAGTTGTTGGTTGGTCATTAGTGCAGATCACCAAAATTCCCACGTATTGGCTATTCAAGGTTGGCCTGCCGTTACTGAGCACCGTGCTACTTGGCATTTTTTATGGTCTGACCCGCACCTTCATCACCGAAAAGCGGCTGCAGCTTGTCGGTACACTATCACTGTTATTATTTCCGGTACTGATGCAGGAAGTATTAGTCAGTCGGGCACAGTCAATCTTTATGGTTGCTTCAATCGGCATTATTTTCTTTCTGCAAAGCCTAGTGCAATCTCGGCACTGGCGGGACATCTATTGGTTTGTGCTGTTTTTAGGAACGGCAATAGTCGGCTTAAAAATCCACGAGTTGTTCGCTTTTACCACAGTTATTGTACTGTTAGGCCTGCTCAGTTACTTGCTGCCCTATCTGAAGCGATTTCCGATCGAATCGACTCTTATCGCATCCTATGCCGCTATTTCTTCGTATCTTACACTGCAATCGAGCGGTCTTGAAACCCGGTTTACGATGATAATTAGTCCATTTTGGTCGGCCATTTTGCATCCCCACTGGCGCCTGTGGTTTATTAACGATTACGTCAACATCGATGGCACACAGGTAGGATGGCCACACGGCACCTGGGTATTATTTTATCTCTACAATATCGGGGTTGTGCTTCCTTTCGTGATTGGTGCGCTGATAGTGCAGCGGCAGTTGTTGCAGCGGCTGCTCCGACAGCAATGGATTTTCGTGCTCAATTTGATTCTTTTTTTGGCGGTAGCAGAGCTATTCCCACGGCTCGGCTTAGCGTACCTACCTGACCGCGCCTGGATATTTGTGGCACTGTGCCTTGCATTGCTACTGCCCTCATTACTCGGATTGTTGGAGCAGCGTAGCCCATTGCTTAATAAGCTCCGCGGTAGTCTTGTTGTGGTGCTCGGACTATCAATTATACTGAACTGGGGCATTACTTACGCCAAACAGGGTAGAGTGACGCGGAGTGAGTATCGGGCGGCTCAGTTTTTGGATCAAACCACACCGTCAAATGCTATAGTGATCACCCAGGATGGGAATAATCCATTAGTGACCTTTTTTGCTCATCGCATTGCCGTCTCACCTCGACCTCAATTTTTCACTGGCAACAACACCTCCGCTGCCGATTATCTCTATGCTCCCATTTCCACTACCGTTCAACCGTTCTCGCATGAGCAGTTAGTTCAAGACAAATCAGATCAACAGGCGTCATTGCATCGACTACTTGATCAGCTCATTAATCAGTCCGACAAATCAAAACGCGACCTCCTGTTTGAGCAAATTACCACAACCCGAAATCAACTTGAATCTACTCTTTTGGCCTTAAACACCCCCGTGACTGAGCGCCCTGCGTCAGATAGCTCTTTGCACTACTACGTGCTGTATTCGTTTGAAAAATTTAATTCACTGTATGGTCACCGGGAGTGGTGGAAAAATAGCAACGCTTTTAACCCTAATTTGCAAAAGTTCGATTCCGATGCTCATTATCACAAAATCTATGATTCAGACGGTGTGATTATCTGGCAATATCAGGGAGACCTTGTTTCACCGTCATGAACGGCAAAGGAGATTTTCGTGTGCGGAATTGCTGGCAAGATTAGTTTAGGTGACGCCCTGGTTACTACCAGAAGCGTTGAGGAAATGACCGAGGCTATCGCCCATCGCGGACCTGATGATAGCGGCGTCTATATCTCTCCGGATCACCATGTTGGCCTCGGTTTCAGGCGCCTGGCCATTATCGACCTGTCCCCGAAAGGACATCAACCTATGGGATACGCAGATCGTTATTGGATTGTGTTTAACGGTGAGATCTATAACTACCAATCCTTGCGACGCGACTTACAAAAGCAGGGCTACCAATTTAAGTCGCAAAGTGACACCGAGGTCATTTTAGCTTTATATGATCGCTACCAGGAAAAATGCGTGCTGCATCTGCGAGGTATGTTTGCCTTCGCCATTTACGACGAACAGGAAAAAAGATTGTACTGCGCCCGGGACCGAGTGGGCAAAAAGCCATTTAAATACTATGCAGATGACCAGGTTTTTTTGTTTGGGTCCGAATTAAAAACCATTTTAACTCAAACCGAGTACAAAAAAGAGATCGACTACCTGGCCATCCATCATTATGTAACCTACCAGTATTGCCCGGCACCCTACACCGGATTCAAAGGCATTCACAAGCTCGCACCGGCACATTATCTGATTCTTGACCAACAAACCGGCAAACTGACCACTCAGCAATACTGGCATCTTGATTACTCGCATAAGGAATCGCATTCCGAGGCCGATTGGGCCGAGCAGATATTTGCCAAACTGGATGAATCAGTGCAAATGCGGATGATTGCGGATGTACCGGTCGGCGCATTTCTATCTGGCGGAATCGATTCAAGCGCAGTTGTTGGCTTGATGAGTCGTCACTCTAGCACGCCCGTTAAAACGTTCTCGATCGGTTTTTCCGATCAAAAATTTAATGAGCTTGACCAAGCCAGGCAGGTAGCCCAGATGTTTGGGTGCGATCATACTGAATTCACCGTTGAGCCTAAAGCAATTGAGGTATTACCTCTCCTGGCTCGTCACTTTGAAGAGCCCTTTGCCGATTCGAGCGCCCTACCAACCTATTATGTCAGCAAAATGACTCGCTCCCACGTCACCGTGGCCCTCAACGGCGATGGGGGTGACGAGAACTTTGCTGGCTACACCCGCTACAGCATGATCAAAGCAGAGCTCCTACTAGCACGCCTTGGCATAGTAAACAAGGTGATTACCGCACCAGCTTTGGCTGCCCTTTCCCGCATCGGAGCCAACGCAACGCTGGCAAAGCTGCGGCGCTTGGCTGACGGCCTACAGTTCTCGAATTCAACTCGGGCGGCGTATGACGTGTCTTATTTCACCAACGAGCAAAAATCTGCCCTCTATTCTGACGAATTTAAAGCTAGGCTGGGGAACGATGTTGATAGCTACGAAATCATGGCTCGATATTTTGACGACTCAGGCACCACAGACCCGATCGATCAAGCTCTGTACGCTGATTTCATGACCTATTTACCTGATTGTCTGCTGGCAAAGGTAGACATAGCCACTATGGCAGTATCCCTTGAAGGGCGCTCGCCCTTCTTAGATCATGAGCTATTAGAGCTCGGTGCTAACATACCTTCGTCTCTGAAATTACGCGGGATTAATAACAAAAAATATATCCTTAAAAAAGCCTTGCGAGGATTTTTGCCTGACGACGTTTTGGATCGACCAAAACATGGCTTTAGTGTGCCAGTTGATCGATGGTTTCGGGAAGATTTGAAATCGTACGCCTACGATCATCTACTCGGTGATCATTCGACCACCAGCCAATTTTTCAATCGGGAACAAGTACAGCACCTGCTTGATCAACACACTTCAGGCCAACAACAACTTGGTAAACAAATTTGGGCCTTATTGACCCTTGAATTATGGAAGAGAGAGTTCTTTGGATAACAGTAGACCGAAAATTCTTCATCTAATCACCGGACTAGAACGCGGCGGCACCGAAACCATGCTGACGCGCACCCTGCCACTGTTGCAAAATGAATTCGATAACGCCGTAATCTGCGTTAAAGGACGAGGCGAAATGGCGCAAAGGTTGCGTCAACACAACGTTCCGGTTTATTTTCTTGATCTAGCCCATATGTTGGATATTCGAGTAATGTGGCGGCTGGCGCGCGTCATTCGGGAATTCAAACCTGATATTCTAACTACCTACTTAATCCACGCTGACCTTTTAGGGAGAGTGATTGGACGACTGATGGGGGTGCAGCGAATTGTCTGCAGTAAACGAGGTGGGCTGCTCCATATGACTTGGGTTGACCGCTTCACCAGCCTCCTGGTGACCCACTGGGTGGTGCAGACAAAGACGGCAGGCGCGGCAGTTGAGGCAACACTGAACGTACCTGCTACGCTGATCACCGTGATTCGGAATGGCCTCAATGCTTCGCCTCCATCAGCCAGTCGCGCAGAGCTGCGTCGTCACCTTGGCCTTGATACGCGTATTCCAACTTTGATCTGCACAGCCAATCTGAAAGCACGGAAGGGGCATGCAGAGCTTTTGCAGGCGATGGCCATCATTATCCGACAGCAACCAGTTGAGCTGCTACTAGCAGGCGACGGCCCGTTGCGAGCATCTCTTGAAAATCAAGCGAGCGAGCTCGGAATAGCAGCACAAGTACATTTTTTGGGAGTGCGTGATGACGTACCTAACTTACTTTTCGCTAGTGATATCTTTGTACTGCCAACCCATAGCGAAGGGATGAGTAACGCTCTTTTGGAAGCAATGGCGGCTGGCCTGCCGTGTGTCACAACTGATATCCCGGCCAATCGGGAGCTAATTACAGACGAAACCGGCCTATTAATTCCGGTGAATAATCCTGATGCACTGGCTAAAACGCTACTGCGATTGCTTGCACAACCAGATAAAGCAGCGCGGCTAGGGCAGGCGGCGCAGCATCAGGTTGCCACGAATTATTCGTTAAAACATGTGACCGATCAATGGAGAAGATTGTACCGGAGCCTGCTATGAGTGCTCAGTACATTTTTCGCTTAGATGACATTTGTCCGACCATGAAACGGTCACGCTTTCGGCAATTACAGCAGTTGTTTGACCGCTATCAGATTTTACCAATCATCGGTATTGTTCCGAACAATCAAGATAAGCATCTGATGATCGATCCGCCTCGCATCGAGTTTTGGGCAGAGATGCGAGAACTGGCAAAGCGGGGCTGGATAGTAGCGCAACATGGCTTCGAGCATCACTACGAAACGGATGATGGCGGCATCTTACAGATCGGTCAAAAAAGTGAATTTGCTGGATTATCATACGAGCAACAATATCACAAACTAGCCACAGGCAAGCGCATACTCGAGCAGCATTTGCAGACGAATGTTGGATGGTTTATGGCTCCCAGCCACAG
This sequence comes from uncultured Candidatus Saccharibacteria bacterium, assembly GCA_964561525.1. Taxonomy (GTDB): domain Bacteria; phylum Patescibacteriota; class UBA1384; order CAJBMM01; family CAJBMM01; genus CAZLPY01. The sequence continues at coordinate 49,634 of CAZLPY010000002.1, forward strand.
CTTTGATCACAGCACGTTGAAGGCTCTTAAAGCCCTGAAATTTACCTATATAACAGATGGAGTGGCATTGCACCCATTTCAACGAAACGGGCTTACCTGGGTCCCACAACAGCTCTGGCAGCCCCGGAGTATGCCCTTTGGCCTCTGGACCATCTGCATCCATCCAAATACCATGACGGATCAAGAATTTGCACAATTAGCACTATTTATTCACACGCACTCCACAGCCTGTCAGCAACCAACCTTGACACCGCGCGCTCAGTTACTCAATCCGATGTTTCGTATGTTGTGGTACAGCAAATTGCGTCAAGGCCGGGCGGCGGCATGAGCTATGTAGATCAGAATCTTCACTATCGCGATTCAGCTGCATACGATGAGCGCATCAAAGACCCGCTTGAGCATTATGTGTGGCGAGTGTGGGACCCAATCTTACGACAACTGATCAAACAATACGTCAAGAGGGGCACCACAGTGGCAGACCTTGGGGCCGGCACGCTTGAGCATACTCAGCACATGAATGAAGCTGCACTGGTGTACGTCGTTGAACGTGAGCAATCTATGACTGAGCGGGGCCGGTCCAAGTTGCAATCATTTCGACCCAAGGTGCACATATTGCATGAAGACGCACTACACACTAGCATTCCAAGCGCTAGTTGTGACGTCGTGTGGAGCGTCGGTTTATCAGAGTACGTTGACCTTGAGGCCTTATTCCAGGAGATCACTCGGATCTGCAAGGAAGGTGGACACATCATCATCCAATTTCCCAACCGCCACAATCCACACAACGCTGTTGCCCTTTTGACCCATCGCGTATTGCGCCGGCACACCAAAGCCTATCGCGCTCGTAAGGATTTCGAAGAAATAGCACGTCGATATCATTTAGATATCGAAAAAAAAATTAGTCGCGGCGTTTTTGCCTACGTTCCTTCGCCGCTCCAGCGATTTTTCATTCCGGTTTGGCGCGCTTTTGACGTTATCTATGCCCCATTTCAGTCAATTTTCCCGCTCGGTGTTAACATCATGTTGGTAATGAGACGATCCCAATCCTGACCAACCGCATCAATGTCATGATGACCCGCCACAAATTGGTTAATGTGTCGCGAGGACTCTCTCCAGTGCTTTTTATCTTCTAATAATCGTTTAATTCCCTGCGTCAGACGTTGCATATCGCCGTCCGCAAACACGCCAAGATGATGTTTGGTAATCACTTCATCTGGGTTAACCTTTGAATAGGCAATTGGGGTGGCCGACATGCCGCATTGAATCAGGGTGTAGGTATAGCCTTCAAAATCGGAGGTATTAACCAGTACTTTTGCTTGATCGTAGTACCGTTGAATGTTGGCAAACGGCACATAATTAAAAAACTGCATATTTTTTAGCTGCTTTGCCTGTTGTTTGATTGATTGAAATAGGCTCCGTTCATGATATTGCTCGGGTGCAATCATCACAAATGGCACGTGGGGAAACTGCTTGGCCAGATCGATAAAGATTTGCGGATTTTTCATCGGCACGCAACGCCCCACCCATAGCACCGTTTCTTTGTTGCTAACAGACTTTTTGTGAGATTTCATCAGGATAGCTAACGGGATATGATGCAATGGAACGGTCAGGTGAGGCTCGGCCTTGGCAAACATCGCCCGATTGCTGGCCATCGACATGGCGATAGCATCAGCGCGATGCAGACCAAAGCGGTACATTTTGCCAGCCAAACCGTTGCTCAGAACGTAGGTACCATCACAGTCGATATCACTAACGGCCCGAAAAATGTATTTCCGGTGATGCAACTTACAAAACAGGGCGATGATGCCTACTTCAGGTCCGGCTGCAGAAGAAATATAGATGTCGGCGTTGGCTGCCGTGAGTGCTCGCCACAGCCTGATCACATTCGTGATATAGTCCCGTCCACCCAGCCGAAACGAGGCGTACACCGTCATTCCGTCGTGGTTGGTGACGCCCCCCTGACCCCAATCACCGGTAACGATACTAAGCTTATGCTTGCGTTTAAGATACTGTGCGATTGTATACAAATCGAGCTCTCCGCCCCCCATTGAGGCAGCAGACTGTGGATCAATCATGCTATACAAATGAGCGCTGACAATGCATATTTTTGCCATAGCAACCTATTTATACGAGCGGGAAAATGGCTTCAGAGAGGCAGCTTTGACCCGCTTACCAGCCCGCCAGATCGCCTTTAGCTGACGTTGCCACGGCAGTACCTCAAGCAAGCGCATCGGACGTTGCCAAAAATAGATCTCTGGCGCCATTACAATCGCTTTGATGAACTGCTTGCGCCGCAACGCCGGATCGGTCAAGGTGTAGAGCCCCATTGCATAATACGTGGTGCTATACACTTGGCGTTTTAATCGCACTATTTCGGGCGGCAAATCGGTGCGGGCATATAGCTTGTCAATCATGCGCAGGTGCTCGTTCGCCATCGCTACCCCTTTATCCTCTGATGCTCCCCCTTCATGTACTCGAAACGTGGCTAAAAACTTGGGGATGCGGGCAAATGGCCCGAGCAGTCCAGCCCGTAGCCAAAAATCATAATCGGCCACAAAGCGAAACTGCGGATCGCGACCACCGATTTTTTCCACTACTGCCTTACGGAAAAACGCACCCGGCCCGGGGTAGCATAAATGCAGGCGCAACATATCGCGATACGAATAATCAAACGAGCGCATATTAGCGGTGATGGTGCCAGCACCGTCAATTTTGTACCAGTCGGGATAGACCACCAATACTTCCGGGTGCCCCGTCATGTATTCGGCCACAGCCCGCAATGCTCCGGGTAGCAGCGGGTCATCGGAATTTATCACCCCGATAATCTCTCCTTGAGCCAGTTCAAAACCACGATTATCAGTGTTGCTCTCACCCATATTTTTGTGAGTGTAAAAGCGCAATTTACCATGATATTTTTTCATCACTTCGACGGTGTTATCTTTCGATCCGTCATCGAGAACTAAAAAATCAAGCTTGGGATACTTTTGGGCTAAAATACTATCGATCGTTTCCTCAATTAAATCTGCCCGATTGTATGTCGGGGTGATGATGGTAATAGTTGGTAGATCTGCCACTTGATGTGCCACGTTTTACTCCCTAGCGATGCAGATAGCCGAGCAGAATTTTGACCACCTTACTGCTTACATCCGCTACAACGTATTCCTGCGGCGGAGTCCACGATGTACCGACTCCGAGCACCGTTTTCACGCACAAAGCAATTGACTCTGGCCCGGCTCCAGAGAGCATATTACTACCGGCTTCAATAGTCTCTGGCCGCTCGGTTACATCGCGTAAGGTGACACTTGGAATACCAAAAATGCTGCATTCTTCTTGCACCGTTCCACTATCCGAAAGTACCGTGCGCGCGTTTTTTTCTAAATGCACAAATTCAAATAAACCGAATGGCTCATGCACTATTACCCCTTCGTGGAGAGAAACCGTTGAAAGCTGCTTTAGTTGCTTTTTGGTGCGTGGGTGCACGCTCCAAATCACCGGCAACTGATAATCTTGATGCAATTGATTGAGCGCTTTCACAAACTGGGCTAGTCGCTCAGGTATATCAACGTTTTCCTGGCGATGCAAGGTGACCAAGAAATACTGTCCGGATTCAAGCCCCAGATCATGCAATATGGTGCTTGAATCAATTTGAGGTGCAAAGTGATCAAGCACTTCCTTAATTGGGTTGCCGGTGACGTAAATGCGCTTTCCCGGAATGCCCTCTGCCAACAAGTTTTGTTTGCTGTTTTCGGTATAGGGTAGCAGCACATCGCTTGAATGATCGATCACACGCCGATTCACCTCCTCCGGCACCCGATCGTCGTAGCAGCGATTTCCGGCTTCCATGTGATACACCGGCACCCCCATGCGCTTGGCCATCACCGCCACAAGACTCGAATTGGTATCACCGAGCACCAAAAACCGATCCGGCTGCTCTTTTTCGATGATTTTTTCGATTCCAGACAGCATGATACCAATTTGGTCGCCGGCGCTCCCTTTGGCTCCTAAGTAATGATCAACCTTCCGGATATCAAGCTGCTCAAAAAAAATATCGTTTAAGGTCGCGTCGTAGTTTTGACCGGTATGGACCAACACTTGATCGCACAATTGATCTAATTTTTTGATAATCAGGCACAGCCGTATCAACTCCGGCCGCGTCCCGACAATTGTCATAACTTTGAGCATCGATTACCCCTTTATGCGTGATTTAAATTCCGCTAATTCATGTACCATCTCCGGCACGCTTGGCACACTATTGTACCCAGCCGCTTTCCAAATTGCCGCATTTTTGTCCGGATGCTCAGTTGAAAGTGTACGATCAATCACTGTTGCTGCTTCACTTTGGTTAACGGTGACATCACCCCGCCCAAACTCTTTGGCAAACACTTTTAGCATATCGTACTTCGAAATACGGTCCGAAGAAATCACATGTTGGACATGATCCAGCTTGAGGTTAGCGGTGATAATCCCGATGCAAATTTTAGCAAAATGCAAAGTAGTGACGCCGTTCCACCAATGGTTAGTATAGCCGTTCACCGTGGCGCCCTTTGGCTGCCCCAAAAACCAATCTAAAAGCGATGAGTGACCGACTACCTCTGGACCAATAATAGAATCGCGCAGATGGAACATTTGGGTCGAGTAGGTTTCACCAAGACTTTTCGTTTTACCGTACACATCGAGTGCATCATGGGGATCGCTTTCAACATACGA
>CAZLPY010000003.1:0-50327 GCA_964561525.1 uncultured Candidatus Saccharibacteria bacterium
CCGATCTTCCAAGTGTTGCCAAGGTCTTGACCTTAATACGTAATTAGGCGGTTAGTCCAAAAAATAATCTCCATTAACATGCATATGCTTACTATTGGTGATTATTTAGTTCAAAAACAGCAGTATAGATTGAGTCCGTACATCTGCAGTTTTCTAGATCAAGATCTCTTTTTTGCTGAGACATTCTGCCATGCTGCTAACAGAGGGGTGGCGTTAAAGATTGAGGAATAGGTTCCGACCGCGATACCGAGTAGGAGCGCCAGGACGAACCCTCGGGTGCTCTCCCCTCCCAGCAAAAACATGGCCAGTAGCACGATTAAAACAGTTAACGATGTATTAAGTGATCGGGCTAAAGTTTGGGCGATGCTGATGTTTGCCACCGTACTAAATGGAGCTCCGGGGTTAAGGCGCAAGTTTTCGCGGATACGATCGAACACCACGATGGTGTCGTGAACTGAAAAGCCCATTACGGTGAGGAGCGCGGTCACAAATAAGCTGTCCACCTCTACGTAGGGCAAGAATAATCCGAGGATGGCAAACATCCCGACTACGAACAGCAAATCATGGAGCAGGGCAGCGACCGCGCTCACGCCAAAGCGCCAGGAGCTGGCCGGTTTTGGTAATTTGCGGAACGCCCAGGCGATGTAAAAAATGATCGCAAACGATGCAACAACCACTCGAGTAATTGCCTTATTGGTTTGGTCTTTACCGATTGCAGGGCCAACCACCGAATAGGTAGCTTCGTGTGCGTCCGGGATTGCTTTGATTACCGCGTCCTGCACCGCCTTGTGCTGCTCCTCATTTAAGGAGTCAGTGCGGATAATGAACCCCCGGTCCCCGCTTAGCTGCACTGTTTTTGTTTTGAGGTCAAGCGCGGTAAGCGAGCTTTGCACTTGATTAATGGTAACGGCATTTGTGGTCGTGTACTCAATCACTGAACCACTGCGAAAATCGATACCGATTTTAATACCATGAGTGGCTAGGACAATAATCCCGGGGATGATCAGCAGCGCCGATAATCCAAACCACAGCCATTTTTTTTCAACGATACGCGGAATAGATTGTGATGTTGATATTTCAGTCATTGTTTGTTTTCCATAAATTTCTAATGTCTAATTTCTAATAAATGTCTAATGCAAAAATGACCAATTGGGATTTATTTAGTCATTAGTAATTAGAAATTAGTCATTTACTAGACATGTATCGCCTTTTTGAATGGTGTATGCATGATTAGTTTTAACAACACTTGGGTTACGGTAATGGCAGTGAACATGCTGACCAGTACACCGATAGCCAGGGTTAAGGCAAAGCCTTTGATCAACCCTTCAGTACCAATGTATAGTATCAGTGCGGTAATGAGCGTTGAGATGTTGCTATCGCGAATACTGGTCCAGGCTCGCTTAAAGCCTTCGTCGATTGAGGTCATCACCGGTTTGCCACGACGCAGCTCCTCACGCATGCGCTCAAAAATGAGGATATTGGCATCTACTGCCATTCCAATTGAAAGAATAAACCCGGCCACACCGGCTAAGGTGATGGTAACGGGGATAAGCTTGTACAGGGCCACGTTGATCACGGTGTAGATGCAAAGAGCAATTACCGCTAAGAACCCAGGTAAACGATAATAGATCAGCATAAACAATGCCACCAACAAAAATCCGATCAGTCCGGCCACCAAGCTTTTTTTCAACGATTCAGAGCCGAGTGTGGCGCCAACGGTTTGCTGTGAAATTATTTTTACCGGCACTGGCAGCGCTCCTTGATTGAGCTGATCAGCCAGTTTTTTAGCGGTTTCAATAGTAAACCCTCCCCCACTGATCACCGCGTTGCCGTCGGTAATAGCTGACTGCACTACCGGATCCGAGACCACTTGCCCATCCAAAATAATGGCGATATGTCCCTGCGGTGAAGCGCTAGAGGCTTTGGTTGTAGCATCAGCAAACTTTTTTTTGCCATCGTCTTTAAATTTTAGTGAGACTTGTGGTTCACCGGAAATGCTTTTTGAGGTAGATGAAGAGGTGGTGGAATCGCCAAAGGTCACTTGAGCGCTATCGACATCGGCACCGGAGACGATTGCATTACCTTGATCGTCGACAAATTTTAGATCCGGAAATTGGCCGATCCGTTGAATAGCTTCATCCACATTGACCACTCCTGGCAACTCAACACGCAACGTATTAATATCGCCAATCTTGCCCACTTGAATCACTGGCTCGGACACACCGAGTGAGTTCACGCGATCGTTAACTAGCGATTTCAGTGAATCCAGGGCTTGTGCTTGCTTATCAGCAGTAGTTTTTGATAAATCGGCTTCATACGTTATGGCCACTCCCCCTTTTAAGTCGAGTCCCTGGTGAATAAACAGCGTCTTTGTATATGAGCCTAATTTTAGATCCGGCCCGTTTGGCAACGTCACCAACACCGCAATTGCAGTTACCGCAACGATGAACAATAAACGGAAGTAAAGTGATCGTTTAATCAAGGCTCCACCTTGTTGTTACTAAGTCGGTTCGCAACCATATTCACTCTGTTCATTAGTTGCTCCTGAAGGTCGCAACCATACTCCCTGCGGTCGTTAGTTGCTCGTTTCACTCGCAACCATCTTACGAGGGAATTGTAACTGGTTATAGCTTGTGGGTCAAGACAGCAAAACGAGATGGAATGCATGCAGCATTCCATCTCGAGTGGCCGATATTACTCGGCCGGGTGCTCATATGCGGAGAGTGTGCTCCTGCCATCCTCGTCGACGATCTTGAAGCAGAGTCCGCTCTCGTTCCGCGGTGGCCCCTCTGGGTCAATTCGAGGTGTGCTCGTGCGCTGCTCGGGTGTCCTCTGCTCCTTTTGATTACGATCAGGCCGACGAATCTTGTAACTACGCTGCACTTGCGTCCCCCTCGCACAAAAAATAGGATCCTACAGATCCTGGTGCTTAATATTATTATACCAAATTATATTACTTATTGAAAGAGACGCTCGGGACGATAATGACATCCCCTGTTTCAACCAGTTGTGGCAGCACATCTTTTTCCAGCACCGAAAAGCCTTTTCCGATTTTTGACGCAATAGTTTTTTCCATGATTCCGCCTCCAGATAAGGTTTGAGAGTCTATGGTCATCATGGTAACAAGGGCATGATAGCGAAGATGATATGCGATTACCCTTTCCCAATCTAGGTCAAGTTCGCTCGTAAGATTTATGAATGCAAAACGCTCCGCAAGTTGCGATGCCATCGCCCGCAATCCTCCCCCACTCCCGAGTGTTGTAGGATGAAAGATAAGCTGAGCTTTCAGGTTAAAAGCCGTTATGTCGGTTGAAAGATCCTTGCCATACTCTCCTTGCACGACATGAATGGTGGTGATGCCTACCTTACTGAGCTCGCGTAGCGGTTTTTGGAGGTAAGCGAGATGTGCCCGTGCGCCTGACCCTCCTAAAAATACCACCGCATCAATAATTTGATCGCTTTGCAGTCCCTTTTTTAAAATTGATTCAATAGCATGGGAGCGGTTGCGCACCAATTGCTTGTCAATTAATGAATCAATTTTTTTGACTAATGAATCCTGAATAGAGATCGTTACGCGCTCTCGGGTCACATGGAACTCCTGGTTTGTACCAATATAGACTGAAAGTGCATACAAAAAATGAAATCTTGTATATCAAGATTTCTTTTGTCCCTAACTTCTCCCGCGCTCTGTCATCCCCGCTAGGCGGGGATCCATGATCGTGGCACAGGTGTTACGGTGCGTCTGACCTTCGATACTGGATTCCTGCTCATTCGAGTCTGAGCCTGAGGGCTCATCCCTCAGAGTCGAAGACCTGCGCAGGAATGACAAGACAAAAGCATTACCCTTCAAACGGGTGAGGGGTTATTAAATAAAATATTACTCTTGTACAATCCGAGGGCGAATAAACGAAGCAACTTGGGCCACAACTTCCTGGAGGTGGCCGGTTTGATTAGTTATGACAAAATCATATTGGTCTTTATAGGTCCGCTCTTTAGTAGCTTGATCTAAGCGAGCTGCAATTTGCGATTGTTCCACTATGCGTGACCCCTCCTGGAGGCGCGATTTCAATTCTGTATCATCAACATCAACAAAAATAGTGATGGCACGATCACCAAAATGCTGTTTGAGTTCAAGAGCGCCCACTGGCATTTTGTCACAGATCACATTAGTGGTTTCTAAATCGCGCATCAAAGTGGATTTATGAGTGCCGTAGTACTGGCTGTTTGCCTGCATCACTTCGTATTCCAGCATCTCCCCTTTTTGAATCTCCTGCTCAAACTGTTCTTTTGATAGGAAATGTCGATTCACCCCATCTATCTCCCCTACTCGCGGTGGTCGAGAAGTATGATTAACCAGACGTTTTAAATTTAAGTTCGGATCTTTGATCAATTCACGGATAATAGTATCTTTCCCGCTCCCGCCCGGACCAGAGATGATAACAAGTTTATGCATGGGGGTAGTATATTCGCTCGCGAATAATTGCGCAAGCACATTATTGCGACGCAATATAGCATGAACAATGGTCAGTATTGGATTATCTAACCAAAAAAATGATTGAAGATAAGAATTACTGGGCAAACTTAAACGTCGAAACCAGCTTATCAGCGACAAAGTTCTCTATAGTCAACTGAACGTCTCGATCACCGAAGTTTGGGATAACAATTGAATACTGATATCCATTAAGGACTACAAATGTGCTGGTTGACTGTGCTGTGCCTATTCGCGCAGCCGGTTTACCACCGAAGGTAGTAGTCTGCGTCGCAACCTTGGTATTGGCATTAGCATCTTCAAACGGCTTTTTTGCCGCATCTGCGGCCTCTGCTGCAGTTTTATAGTTGGTCTGACTCACGAAAATACCGACCCCGTAAGTATCAGAGTTTTCTATCGAATAAGACTTACCTACCTGGCGCAACTCGACCTGCTCTGGCGAGACTTCCTTGTACCCCCAGTCCGTCGGATATTTAAATGAATAAGCGTATTTTTGATTCGTGTATGTTTTCGAATCAACTGTGGAATCAGCCTCAAATTTAAACGTGGAAAGAACGATTTTCAAATTTGCGATTTCGTTGGTTTGGTTTGTGGTACCAATCTCTGATGCATTCGTGGCTGTATATCTTTTCCCAGTTGGATCGCTCCAATAGGCTTCGATTACAGGGCCTCCGCCAGAAGTAAATTGATAGGTATTTATGGTGAGATCACCGCTAGTGACGGTCGACACACTGACAGAATCGGTAATTTCACAGCAACCAGGCTTACCAGCTTTTGTGTTGTTTTCTTCAGTGACTGAAGATTCATTGGTCGCATACGATATCCAGAGCTGCTGGAAATCTGAAGGCTTCGTTTCTTTATCAACCTTTGCAGAAGTAGTTCTAATATAAATCCTGCTGTCAGATGGCGCCTCCTCAATATACCAATCTTTCGGATACTTAAACGAAATCCCTAAAGTAGAATTACTATACGTTTTCCAATCAGCAGCTGTCGAATTAGCAGAACCTTCTTTGGCCACTGTTTTTTCTAAAGGCTGGCTTTCGGCAATCCGCGCCCGTTCATACTGCATTCCAACCCCATAGCCAATCAATCCTCCCAAGAGGAACAATGCAACAAGATAGGCCACATGCCCATAATGACTTGAGCCATGCTGGTATTGTTCTAACTTCATATAATCTCCTTTATTTTATTGATTATTTTGACGGGACAAATTCTTCAAGCTGGGTTTTGCCAGTTCCATTAATTGAGTTATTCCCGAGTAAAAAGATACTAGCGGGAAAGCCTGCGATTCCAAACATATCCGTTGACCATATCGAAGCTGATACCGGAATCCATTCCGATGTTTTCTGGTCAAGCTTATAAATTGAAACTTTAACTGCCGCATCGCTTTGACCACCCCCTACTTTTCCGAAAAATGGCCTGCCGAAAATGTAGAGATCGGTATCAGTCCCAGCAGCCATCAGATAGTCCCCGGCAAATTGTTCTTGGAAATAATAGGGCAGGTCTGGACCTTTGACCCAGTGATCTCCCGCGCTGTCTAAATATTCCACGGTACGTGTAGTGGTTTTTACTATGTCATCATAGCTCGATTGATGAGCCGATGAGAAATCGCCTGTCTCTCCCCCGAATGCGTAGATTCGGTCCTTAAAGACGGTGATTTCAGCACTGCCCCGAGGGATGCTAAGATCAGGGCCTTTTGTCCATTGATTGCTGCTTGGGTTAAAGATGTCCACAGTCTTTGAAGTAGTATATCGATCATTTTCTTGCTCATAGGTTGTTCCGCCAATAAAATAGAGCTTCTTGTGAAATGCGACCGCTGGAGGACTTGAGGATTGTTTGAATGATGCGTTTGTTGTAGTCATGATCGCCCATTCGTCACGATTAAAATCGTAGATATATATATGGATGATTGGGCCAGAATGAAATGCTATATAAGCTTTACCATCTATCACCCCTCCACCATTTCTGCGGAAGTAATCTTTACCACTTAAGTCTGTGATCAATTGTTCTGGAAAAGAGGTTTTTTCGGACCAAATGTCAACAATTGGATCGTACATATATACTTTTCGTGCAGCATCGTTTGCTAGTTGTGTGTTATTCAGTCCGCCGAACAGATAGAGCTTATTACCATAGTTCATCGTTGTGAACCCGTATTGAAAAGCAGGGCGTGGGGCGCGACGGAACGTTTGATAGCTTACTTCAAAATCTGGTGATGTTAATTCTGAATTCGCAATCTCTTCCGTAGATATATTAAGAATCCGACCATTGTTTGTGGTGTAAAAATCTTCAGTTTCGGGAGATGCGGCATGTGCTATAAAATGAGAGAATATTGAGTGATAGCTTACTGGATTATTTTTGATTAACACACCAGTAAAGCTACCAAGTGTGATAATTTTTTGCTCGCCGCTGATGTGATGACTGTTAATCCACTCGGCGATGGATTGCTTTGCATCATTTGGCGCAGTGTAAATGGCCACATTCGCAAAAGTTACTTTATTCTCGGAAAGCGCCAGTGAATCTTTTAGCTCAAAATCATTTTTAGAGGTAGTTGCTGACGTTTTTTTGTATTGACCAGGTAATTCAATCGAAAATCCAAGATCGGTGTTGGTATATGTTGATTTTGTGGTGATGGGTTGCGGTTTTGTAGTAGTTGAATCAGGGGCGTTAGGAGTTGTGGATGACTTTTTATCAATTGTTGTAACGACTGTTGGTTGCTGGTCTGTTGGCTGGAATAGGGTAAATCCGATACCGACCAATAGTGTTACTATTGCAATACTTACTAAGGCAGGCGCCAAATTTTTAGCAAAAATGGGGTTGAGAAAATACATTAGCTGATGTTGTTTATCCGTGGTTTCCAATCTTTTGGAAATCATGTGCCAACCTCTGTTTTGGGCGCCTGAAAGTATCTCATCTGTCAGTGATGTAGAGGAAATATTGTGCAATGCCTTTTCAATTCTTTGGTGCTTGTTCATAACTAATCCTACTAATGTATATGACTTAAGGGATACAATCCTCGCCCAAGACTTTCTTTAATGCTTCTATGCCACGTCGTTGGTACACATGCACATGCTTTTCTTTAATATTTAGCTTGTCAGAAATTTCCTTTCGGCTTAATCCCTCGAAGTAGCGCATTTGCATCACTTGCCGCAACGTTGGGTTTAAGTCCTCTATCGCTTCCTTCGCCTTGTTTCGAAAAAGGTCTAATCGTTTTTCATATTCCTCATCCACAAAATCATCTAGGGTTTCCTGTGCGCGATTATTTTCAAATAACTCAAAGGTCTGATGACGCATGGCTTGGCGTACCCACTCTTTATAAACATTTTTAGTGATACCGAATAGAATTTTTGTCACGTCACTTTCATTGATTTTAGTGCAGTCATATTTTTGGAAAAAGCGCCCGAATACCTCTTGGGTAATATCTTCAATCTCCTCAGGTGGCCGAACAGATTTGTAATAAAAAAAGCGATAAATTCGCTTAAAATTTTGCTCGTATGCTTGTTGCTCTCCCATAGTTTTATGTTAAAGATAAATTATTGATATCGCAATAAATAATGCCCTCCCGTGGAATGCAGGAGGGCACGTATCAAGGCAGTGCGTTTCACGGAAGCCACAGGCAGGCGAAATTGTGGCCGAGATTATCAGTGCAATACCCAACGATGGTGTCAGCACCATTAATGTCGAGTGCTTCGCCCTCGACTGTGCCAGGCAGTAATGGCAGGGCGTGCATGCGGTCGGCGTACCAAGCAAATGGTACTTTGCGGTTTTGTGCATCATACGACCAACCAACGATTACTCGGCTGTTGTTGATGCGATTTGCTGAGCTAGCGTAGCCGCCGAGCGTACCGAGGTCACGCAAGAGCGTGGTCGTTGGGGAAGCTACGACCGCTCGCATCGATCCATCGTTGTTGAGCGATGTTCCAACAGCGTAGGCGTAGTTGTTAACGCTCGTAAACCAGCCGATTTGCTGACCATTGCCGAGGTTTGGCAACACTTGGGCGTTACCTGCAGCGTCCCACCGACAGGGGTTGCTGTAATAGCCGTAGTCGCCGCTTCGCGCAGCTCCTACCACTACTCTGCGATTGTTGATGGCGTTGGCGCCTGCAAAAGGATAGCCGGGAACGGTCAAATAATGCTTTGAGCCGTTCTTAATCATAAACGCGTACAGCCCCTGCTCCGACCCAACAATCGTCCCGAACTCGTTGATGCCGCACGCTTGCGAGCTGCGAGGACCGACTAAAGCGAGCGATCCGTCAACGTTCCAAACGGTGGCTAAGCTCCATCCTTGGTTATCGGAAGAGACTCCCACCATAGCACCCGATTCATTGATTGCCCGAACGTAATCCCCTTTGCCATATGGCGAAGCGATGAGATATGCGTTCGGTGTGACGATCTTGGTGACGTAGCCACCATTTTCGTAGCCGCTGGCCACGATGGTGCCACGGATGTTGATGGCCGTAGCCCGATCGAAATGGTATGGAGTAGCGAAGTTTTGGCTCAGATCGACGACCGTGTAGTTTTGAGCAATGGCGCTTGCCGAAACGAGCACCATTGCAACGACCAACATAACGATGCGATTCACGTGAGTTCCCTCCTTTAAGGGTGTGGTAGCGGTTGATGAAAAGGTGGGCCTGCTACCGAAAAGGCCACTCGGTTGTTCATGTTCCAATAGGTATATGAGATCAGGGATACAGTAATTGGTTAAATGTTCGCCAGAGTATGTAAAAAGTGAACGAATCTATGCGTTGTCGTCGGTCTTGTTAAACGCCTCATAGGTATGAGGCGTTTAGTCAAATTATTTGAATTGATTGAGAACTTTGCTTAAATCTGGTGGCAACGGAGCAGTGAAGGTATGGGGCTGGCGCGTGCTAGGTAGGCGGATGGTTAGTTGATGTGCATGCAGGAATTGGCGCTTTAGGCCGAGCCGCAGCGATAACTGTTGTGATTCGTGCGATCCGTAGGTTGCATCGCCCAGTACGGGGTGTCCGATGTGGCTGGCATGCACTCGAATTTGATGAGTCCGGCCGGTAATTGGGCTAGCCTCGACTAGTGTGACTCTATCCCCTTTCGCATCGGTTATGAGCTTATTTATCTGAAAAATTGTCTCAGATTCCCTTCCCTGCTCAGGTGCCGACACCGCCATTTTGCGGCGGTCACCGGTATGCCGGTTTAGCCAAGTATGAATGGTCAGTGGCGATTGCTCTAAGTGGCCGTATAACAAAGCAAGGTAGGTTTTTTTGGCCTGATGCGCTTGGATTTGCTTGGCCAAAAAGCTCATTGCTTCCTTGGTTTTCGCCACAATCATCACACCTGACGTATCTTTATCTAATCGATGCACAATTCCTGGGCGCATCTGGCTGATCGGATTCTCTGCGTCATACACTGCGTGTTTGTTCTTCGCATTATAGGCAATGAGACGACCCGCTACTGAGTCTTTTGTATTGGCATGAGCTGGATGAGTGATGAGCTGAGCCGGCTTATTGATCACCATCACTTGGTCATCTTCATATACTATTTCAAGTGGTAGCGCCGATGCTGTGATGGCGCTGTGACGAGCTGACATGGCTATCGTAATACTATCCCCGCTTTTCACTCTATGATGAGGCGTAACATGTGCTTGATTGATTTGGACTGCGCCCGAGGTAATGTGCTCTTGCCAGTATGCACGAGAGCGCTCAGGAAACCGGGTGGCCAAAATGGCGTCAATGCGTTGGTCAGCCTCGTTATTTTCGGCGATGAAAGCGGTCATAGGTTTGCCTTCCTAACTCAAACGTTAACAAGCCAAAAAAAAGTGTGAACATCACCACAACCATCAAAATGTGTAGCTCGGGAAAGTTGCGCCACACCAACACCAAATAGTTTGTCAGTGAAATTGAGACCATTGAAAATACCAGAGAACCGAGGGTAGTCCATAGTAAAAATGCCCCAAACGGTACCTTGGCAAAACCTGCCACTAATGAGGCCCAGGGGCGCACGTAGCCAAACACTCGCGATCCAAAAACGGTGATATTGCCGTACTTGTAGTACCAGTTAATTAGTTTTTGTTTGGCCCGCAACCATTTCGGACTGCGTTCAAAAAATGCGGTTGTTTTGTGATTCCCCCATCTCCCAATTCCGTATGCGATGCTTGCCCCAACAACGTGGCCAGCAGTGATTACGAGTACTGCCGGAACGTAATGAATTGATCCATGTACAATCAGGCTTTGGGCGATTAAAAACCCAACCTCAGTAGGAAAAGGAATCCCTAAGTTTTCAACCAACATGATAAAAAACACGCCGAGCATGCCGTAAATCGCGAATGTGTGTTGTAGTGAATCAATAAAACTCATTGGTCAGTCAAATGATGAATTTCAAATTTTGAATCATGAATATAGCAGATTCATTCATGCATTGATCATTTTAAATCGATCATTCCTTCTTAAGGGGTTTCTTTGGAAAACATTTCATTTTGACGTATAAACGACAGCATTAAGCTGTGCAAAATTGGCGTCCGAAGCTGGCTTTTGTACTGTAACACAGCCTCATTCTTCTTATCTAGGTCGCTGCCGTTCAAGTTAAAGCGCAGCCACTGGCGGTTTGCTGCAATCAGTGAGGTCGGTGGAAGCAGGTACTGATGAGGGCGGAAATCTTGGGGGCGCGGGTATTTGGGATAATGGATCAGAAATGTATATTCCTGGGGCGGATTGTTTATGGTTTTGGATACCTTTGTTACCTCCAGGCCAAGAGCAGCGTGATCCGGATGGATATCGAGCGGGTCGGTTACAAAAACAGTAGTTGGATGCAGCTGGTTTAGAGTCGCTAGGATCGATTGATCCAACTCTGAACTATGTGACGTTAGATGATCGTCTGGATAGTTATAAAATATCAGATGATCCCGCGGTACTCCCAAAATACCAGTAGCAGCGTATGCTTCTTGCTGTCGTCGTGCTTTTAGATTTAAATGATTGCCGTCGGTCGCGTAGACAATATAAACTTGTGCACCACGCGCTTGTGCTTCTGTGACGTATCCCCCTGCGCCGAGCGTTTCATCATCCTGATGCGGGGAAAAGACAATAATTACATCTGTGGCCTGCGGGGAAGGCATCGGTTGGAAAAGAAAAATAGTCGATTGTGGTAGTGCGCCGAAAAAACGAAAATAGCCGAGGTAGCCGCCTACAGAGATTATAAGTAGTGCCACAACCACTGCCGCTTTACGGCGATGTTCAATTACGGCTTTGCTAATATGCTGTCTCATGATTTTGCAATTACCTCACGGTAAATCGTTTCAAATTTGTGGATGGTGCGGGAGAGCTCATGTTCCTCAACCATCTCAAGGCTCCTCTCACCCATGTGCTCGGCAACATCAGGGTGTTGCAGTATCTGTAACGTGCTCTTTGCCATTGCTCCCACGTTCCCCGGTTCAAACAGATAGCCATTCACGCCATCTTTAACGAGCTCAGGAAGTGCTCCGGCATGTGGAACTACCAGCGGTAAGCCTGAGGCCATCGCTTCCAGGGCCACAATCCCTTGAGTCTCAATCGTAGATGCAGTCACAAACAAATCAGCCATCTGGTAAATTTGCGGTAGTTCAGTTTGGTGATTGATAAAGCCGATGAATGTGACGGCACTGCTTAGGCCAAGTTGTCTAACTTGCTGTTGCAAGGCTTCCTTCATGTTCCCTTCTCCGCAAATGATCAAGTGGCACGGCACAACCTGCTGCGCTTGATAGAACGATTCAAGCACTAAATGCGAGCCCTTATCTTGATCAAGACGTCCAACATGTAACACCAGCGGTAAATCGGGAATGTGATAGGCTGCTTTCATCTCGTCATAATTGAAGCTTGGGAAGAACTGCTCCAAGCTCACACCATTTGAGATGGCCTCCGAGGGTACCGTAAGCTTATGCGCGCCAAAGGTCCGTCGAATAGTTTCCGACGGAAATGTAACGTAATCACAACGGTCATACATGCTAATCAAATACTGCTCGAGCCATTTTGTAATCATGGGGTGAGCAAACGCCAGCCAAGGGAGGTATGACAACACATAATCAAATGCAAAATGATTCGTCATCACGATAGGGGTTCGCATTTTCCCAGCACAACGCAAGATGGCCTTCGATGTGCCGAGGGGATCTTGAAGATGGATAATGTCGGGCTTGATCTGTTGTAGCAAAAATTGGATAGGGCCGTAGCTAAATACACTGTTTCGATGTCCTTTGCGAAATGGGTTTTTGCGTGAGCGGATGCGATGCACATGTACCCCATGATCCATCTCCTCAAAACTGGCAAAGCGAGTTGAGGGACAAATAATATGCACGCTGTGGCCACGGCTAACCATGGCTCGGGCCAGTAATCGACTAAACACTGAAACCCCGGAGATCGTGGGGTAGTAGCTTTCAGTGCCAATCACGATGGTCAGTTTATGCGAATGTTTCATTTAATGCCCTGCACTTTTTCGGCAAATTGTTGCAGTGTATCTGCGCCGCTAATTCTAACCCGGGGCAGTTCGTAAAGTGGAGATTTTTCAGTGGCGATGCCGGGGTGGGTTGTCACAGCACAGGTAAAGTCATTTTGTTTTACTATTGAGATGGTATTTTCAGAATATCGCCCGGCGGGATAAGCAAACACCGGCGAGCTTTGCTTGCTTTGCGCAATCTCCTGCTGTTGCTTATCTACGCTGGCAGTTGCGAGGTCGATGTGATGAACGGTGTGCGCTCCGAGTTCCATTCCGGCATTTGCCAAATCATGAAGTTGCGAATAAGAAAGATAGTGCGGTTTACCCAAAAATCCGGCAACAATAAAAAACGTTCCGCTAAGATGGTTTTTTTGCAAGCTAGGCAGCGCGGCCGTATCTGCATCGTCGTACCCGTCATCAAAGGTCAAAATCACCGGCTTACCACTCTCGGGGACCTTGCCGTGGCAAAAGTCATTGAGCGGATAGGTGACGTATCCGTTTGATGCGAGCCAATGCAATTGTTGATCAAAATTGGCGGGAGTGACAGACAAATTAAACCCAAGCGTATCTTTTGGGTCGGTCACGACGCGAATGTAGTGATACATCAAAATTGGTACATGGCGCTCTGCAGCTGTAGATTCAGGGAGTGGGGAGATTTGATCAGTTGGCTGTGCATCGTCCGAGATGGTGTGATGGATGGCCTGCTGCTTGCTTTGCTGGTTTTGCCGCGCTTTCATATGTCCCATTGAAAGGCCAAGACCTACGCCAGCTGCGATTGCGCAGATGAACGCAGTAATAAAAAAAGAGCGCCGATTAAGCAGAGGCCACGCGATGTTGTTTCTCATAGCATTATTGTAACACGGATTGACTACCTTTGTCACGAAAAACGGTGTTTATTTAACGACTAATCTTTAGCCATGGAAGCCGGACAAAAAGAACGAAATGGGCACAAGCTACAGGCAAACACGCTGGGTGTTGGGTCAAAGTCTTCCGCTATAATTGCATCTCGCACGGCTTCCACCTTGCTTGTAATGGTAGCCAGTCGCCGCTCCGAGCGGGTGGTCCAGCCAAAACTACCGCTCGATGGAAAATAGAGCGCTAGTTCAGGTAAGGTTTGATGCTGTTGCTGCCAGGCAAGAGCGTACAGGCCGAGCTGTAGACTTGAGTCGGCTCGTTTGCTCGCCTGCTCGCCCGTTCTGACCGTATCTGAAGTTTTAAAGTCAATAATAACCCCCGAAGAATGATCAGGAAATGTGCTAAATACCGCATCGATCCTTCCATTTACCAGTACTCCGTCTAGACTTAATTCCACCGGGTATTCAATGTTATCGGGGAGTGGTAGCTTCGAAAAATCGTCATAAAAAGTATGAAGTTGGCTAAGCGCATCTTGTTTCCGCGCTTCTTCATGCGTTTTTGAAATGAAACCGTGACTATGCCAATTATCTTCGAGCAGCTTGATTAATTGGTCTATCGTCACCTTTTTTCCAGCGGTTCGTTGGCTAAAATAATACTCAATTGATCGATGGATTGCAGCTCCAACCATCAACGGCTGTTCATCTGGTACCGGCAAATGGTCGATATGCGCGTACCGATAGCGCAACGGGCAGGTTTGGTAGTCTTCGATTTTATGAGGAGAGAGCCGAAGAGGAAAATTCGAAGCACGAAATTCGAAATTCGAAATGGGGGGAGGTTTAGATTTTGTATCTATTTCGTTTTTCGTATTTAGGATTTCGGATTTATTGTTGAATTCATTTAAGAATAGCGATGCTTTTCGTGGTCTGCCCTTGCCATAAGTTTCGGCACGCGTCAGAATAAGTTCCCGCTTCGCCCTGGTCATTGCCACGTACATCAATCGCCGCTCTTCACGTTTGTGCTCTCCCTCGACCACTTCGTATTGTAATAATTCGGTCGGTATTTCATATCCAGTGTGGCGCTCTATTGTCGGAAAACGGTCAACGGAAAGATTAGTGATATAGACAATCGGAAACTCTAATCCCTTCGCCATGTGAATGGTAAACAGCTTTACCGCATCAGAGGACAGGTTAAGCTCGGTCTTATCCTCCGCAAAACTATCAAGTAGTGATGGTAATGTTTCCAAAAAATGGAACACCGATGGCTCATTAGTGCTTCGCTCAAAACTAGCGATCAAACTAAAAAATGCAGTCAACACTTGAGCCAGATGGGTGCCTTGGTCGCTACTTTGCTTGTTTAAGTGTTGCAGGGCATCATGGGCGTTGATCCAATCCAGTAGAACCCGTGAAGTTGGTTTATGCGTCAAGCTATTTCGAGCAGCGTTAAGATCATTCAGCAATTTTTTGCTTGATTCGTCGGTAAATTGATCAGCCAGCAGTGATTCAAGTGTTGCATGTGTAGCTCTATTCCGAGCTAGCAGCGGTATCAGCCGGGAGCCTTCAATTCCATACACCGGCGAAGTGGCCAGGAAAAAAAGTGCCAATGCATCAAGCGGATTTACTACACTTTTAAGAAAGTTAATCAGCAACTGAACGGTCTGTTCATTTTTCAGTTGACTGCCCGCTTCGGTAGTATATACAATGCCTTCCGCTTCCAATTGTGCTCGAATTACATTACTCTCCGCATTGGTGCGGGTTAAAATGCAATGATCGCCTGCCAACGCACCTGCTTCAATGCGGGATGTAATATCTGCAACAATCCATTCCGCTTCTTTGAGATCTGCGGGAAATGTGTATAAAGGTATGGGGTTTAGGGTAGAGGGTTTAGTTGATACGTTTGCGATTTTTGAGGTCAACTTTTTATTAATCTTCGCCGACACTTCTAATCGATAAGGGTTGTTGTGCTGAATCAGCTCGTATGCGGCATCAAGGATAGTTTGCGGCGAGCGAAAATTTTCGGTGAGAGTGACAACGGCTGTATGCGGAAATGTTTGTAAAAAGCGCTCCATTTGTCCCACACTGGCGCCACGAAAGCGGTAGATTGATTGATCATCATCGCCCACTACCGTGATGGCTCCATTTTTGGTAGCTAGTAGCGTTAAAATTTCATCCTGGGCAAAATTAGTATCTTGATATTCATCAACCAATATGTGCATGAATTGCTGCTGTAATTTGTGCAGCGCGTCCTGATGATTTTTTAACAGATGATGTGATCGAGACAATAGCTCGCCATAATCGAGTAGGTTTTGTGTTTGCAGTAACGCTTGGTAATAGTGAAACACCGCGGCCAGCTCAAGGTAGGTTTGTCTATCGTACTGCTCCAATTGGTTTGACTTCACCCATTGATCCAATTGACGTGGTGAAATCAGCTCATCCTTGCAGCGGCTGATAAATTGTAAGATCGGCCGAACGTGGCTTTTGGGGTTGGAGAGCGGTCGTAAGCTATCGAGCGGTGCATCCATGATGTGATCGCCCAGCAAAATTTCAGACTCAATTTGCGTTAAAACCTTGGTTTGGTCATTTACTCCAGAATAGAGGCCAAACTGGGTTAGGATGTGTTGTCCAAAGCCATGAAAGGTAGAGGCAAATACCTGGTTTTGCCCTAAGGGGAGCAGTTCATCAAGACGTGTTTCCAACTCCGTTGCGGCTTTTTCAGTAAAGGTTAGTGCCAAGATTTTACTTGGATCAACGCCTTGCGATACCAAATATGCGATGCGCGATGTAAGAACGGTGGTTTTGCCCGTGCCTGCCCCGGCCACAATCATCAAAGGCCTATTTGCATGCTGAACCGCTTTACGCTGTTGTGTGGTTAATTGTGCAAGATAGTTCGGTAGCTTCTCCATGACTGCAGCATACAAAAAATATTGAGATAAATCTATTTAGTAAGGTAAAGATTTAGCCCGAGATGCGAAGGTGCACCCGGGCTATACGGCTTAAAGCCGCCATATTACGAAAGTGATCACAGCCGCGAGCACTAATACGGTGCTGCAACCGTCCCAGAATCGATGTCTTGGCGTGCGTGTATCCTTGACTTCTCGGAAGCAGTTTGGAAGATCCGCTACCGTACTCCGCTGCTCGCTAGGCTCATTTTGCAAAAGGTAACGGTATGTCATGGTGCTTTTCCAGTGGTGACTCCAGGTTTTGGTGCAGGGCTGATTGGTTGCTTTGCCGGTTCCCAAGTGATCCAGTAGAGCGCTCCGATGAGGATGACAGCAAACAACGTGCCGATTGTCAGGTAAAAGCCAAAAGCGTTGGCTTGCTTGGCCTCTGTGTCCTGTTCAACAAGATCGACAACGGTAAATCCCTGCTTTACCAGCCGGGCATCCAGTTCGACGGCTGATGCCGCAATGCTATAGTCATCTCGCAGAGTTCCCTGTGCATCCCGAACGAAATAATGAAAAACAGCCATTGCTCGTCTCCCCCTTGTCAGTTGTCAAGATGCTGAAAAACCACGGCATTGTCCGCATTATACCACAGTTTTGATTACAATACTAGAATGGTTCGTGATTGTGTTGGTGACCACAAGCTGGCCTAGGAAGAGAGTAGCGTATACGTTTTGTGGCTAGAGATCGATTAAGCTTTGAGTAGCTCTTCAAATTTTTCTTTAAGTTTTGGCTTGGGCCAAGCGCCGATGGTTTGATTAACCATCTTGCCATCTTTAAAGTACATCACGGTCGGGATGCTCATAATGCGGTAGGCCTCTTGGGTCTTAGGGTTGGCGTCCACATCCAATTTACACACCTTTATTTTACCCGCATATTCCTCGGCTAGTTCATCCAAAATTGGTGATAATACGCGACACGGCCCACACCAAATTGCCCAGCAGTCCACTACTACCGGTAGGTCACTTTTCATTACTTCGTCTTCGAACGTGGCGTCAGTAATGTCTATCGTATGTTTTTTGGGCTGATCTTCCGGCATCACATCTCCTTAGTTTTTCTTTTATCATAACACAGATGTCAAATGTTATTTACATTTTTACTACTCTTTCACCTCAACCGCCACTGGCTTAGAGAGCGTGTCAAGATTGTTCGATTTTGTAGCTTCAAACCGAGCCACCAGCCATTTTATGACGTAGGTTACCAGTGCGTCAGTGGACGGAAGTAGCTTTGCTTCAAGAGTTGAAATGAGAACACCCTGTTGCAAGTTGATCGAGATACTAAGAGCCAGTATCTGATAAAGATTATTGAGGTTACTATCCGAGTGTGGGAGGTGTATAAACAACTCGGCCGGTGCGCCATCATCAAATAATCCGACCGTAATGAACGCTGTCCCATAATCTGACTCAAACTGATGCGTAATTGCCGGTCGCTCTGCTCCGAGCTCGCGCTTCAGTGGTCGATCAGTATTGTCAACAAACAATGACTCCCCTGCTGGCTGCCCTGGTAGTTGCTTTTCCAAGTCGGCAATAGAAAGTTCGGTGGTCAATATCTCGATCGAGTTCTGCTTTGGTACGGTGCTGTCAACCATCTTTTAGGGGACGATTATTTAAGCTTGCGGCGAATGAACGCTGGTACATCGAGTTGATCTTCATCATCCTTTGGAGTTTCTGTGGCATCCGGTTGATCAGATGCTGGCTCTTCAGGACGACGGAATCCAAATCGCTCCATTGGGTCCCGCACCGGCTCAGATTGGCGGGCTGGACTGACAGGACTAAGTGGCTGCCGAGTGCCGGTTTGGCCAACGCCAAACTGGGCCACGGTGCCCCCGAGTCCTGGTTTGCGCGGCGGCCGCAACTCTCCCTCAAAGCCGGTTGCAATTACTGTTACCTTTACTTCACCCGACATGGCGTCGTCAATTATCGCACCAAAGATAATGTTCGCATCCGGATCGGCCGCTTCGGTGATCGTTTTAGCGGCTTCATCAATTTCATACATCCCTAAGTCGGGTCCGCCAGTAATATTAAACAAAATGCCTTTTGCGCCATCAATCGAAAGTTCAAGTAACGGACTTTCGATAGCGGCACGGGCTGCCTCAACCGCACGATTGTCCCCTGCCCCGCGACCGATACCCATTAAGGCTGATCCAGCATCGGACATGATAGTACGGACATCGGCGAAGTCGACGTTGATGATACCGTGCAATGTAATTAAATCTGAGATACCCTGCACACCTTGGCGCAGTACATCGTCCACAATGCCAAAGGCGTCGGACAGTGAGGTTTTTTTATCAATTACTTGCAGCAGTCGGTCATTCGGGATCGTAATGAGCGTGTCGACGTTACCTTTGAGTTCGGCAATGCCCTCTTCGGCCACTTTGCGCCGCCGCTGGCCTTCAAAGCTAAATGGTTTGGTCACAACACCTACCGTGAGCGCACCGAGTTCACGCGCTATGCCGGCTACAATTGGTGCCGCACCGGTGCCGGTGCCACCACCGGCTCCATAGGTTACAAACACCATATCGGCACCTTTGAGCGCCTCGTACACCTCTTCTTTATTTTCTTCGATAGCGTGTTGGCCGACTTCCGGATCGGCTCCACTGCCGAGGCCTCGAGTACTTTCTTTGCCAATTTGGATTTTGATCGAAGCATCGTTGTGTGAAAGTGCCTGCGCATCGGTATTAATGGCCACAAACTCGATGCTGCGGAGCTTGGAATTAATCATCCGATTAATTGCTGAATTGCCTGAACCACCAACTCCAACCACTTTGATGATGGCAAAATTATCTGAGTCTACTCGTTTTTCCACAGTGGCTCCTTAACCGTTTGACTTAACGAATGAGATCATCAACCGATGCTTTGTACCCCTCATGGCCGCTATGTACCATAGAACTGTGGGGACTTGTGCGATCACAAACATCATGAATCAGAAAAGCATCCGCGAACAGTCGCTTATCTTTGCTTCTATGCGAAAATGGGCGCCCCACCGCTTTTGTCGCACCTTAGTTGTATCTTGCTTTTACCGTCATTGTCAATACTTAGTCGGCGAAAATTACCGTGTAGTATGTTTGTGGTTACGATGTATAGCCCGAGTTGCCACCCAGATGCTAGTGACTCTTCGCTTTTTGAAGCTCTAGCAATGTTTCGGCTCGTGGCCGAACTTTTCTGATGAAAAGATTCGTCTGCCTGTGCCAAACAACTGCCTCGAGCGACGGGCTTCGGGTCACCACGCTATCGCTAGGGCATGAATTGCTTAAAAAAGCCCCGAGCCCGATTGATGGTTTGGCCAAGCCGAGGCAATTCTAGTCGACCGCCGGCATGCGAGGCAGCGGTACTGAGGTTCCACATCATTAATCCGACGCTCGTAGCATAGATTGGGTCATTAAGCTTATCAACCATTCCGGAAAGGGGTGCCAAAGGCGCTCCGACTTGAGCTGGAAGGCGGAGCGTTTCTTTAACCAGTTCTACTATGCCGTCTATTTGACAGCCACCACCGGTCAGTACAATGCCAGCTGGCAGCATGCCATCGCGACCGATTTTACGCAGGTCGTCTCGTAGCATTAACAATATTTCATTCATTCGTGCCTCAATGATCTCAGCAACGTATTTGAGACTGACATTGCCCGAATCGTGTTCACTGACTGTGGTTAAATCAAGAGCATCTTTGTCATGAAAACCCTCCGCGCTGGCCGATCCGTGTTTCATTTTAATGGTCTCTGCCACATCAATTGAGGTGCGGAGCCCAATGGCGATATCGTTAGTGATGTGCCCTGAGCCAAGCGGGATAGCGAGAGTATGCAGCACATCTCCTTCTTCAAACACCGTCATGGTCGTAGTGTAGGCGCCGATATCGATTAAGGCCACGCCAAGATCGAGCTGTTTTTTGGACAGCAGCGAGCGAGCGGTAGCGAGTGGTGAGTAGACGATTTCTTGAATGTCTAAGCCCGCTTGAAACACCGAGCGAGTCAAATTTTTGACGGCGGTTGAAGAAGCGGAGATGATCACCGCCTCAGCTTCGAGGCGAATGCCGGTCATTCCAACTGGATCGACGATGCCCTCTGTCGAATCAACAATGTAGGAGCGTGGGATGATATGTAAAATCTCCCGGTTTTGGATGTTTGGTAGTACTCGCGCTGCCTGAATAACGCGATTAACGTCATTTTCGCTAATTTCGCCGTCTGCCCTCGAAATCGCAATCACACCTTTGCCAACCGTTGATTCAATGTGCGGCCCGCTGATGCCAACCACTGCAGATTGTATGGCCGCTCCGCACATGTGCTCAGCCTCTTCGAGGCTTTGCGAAATGGCGCTGATGGTTTCGTCCAAATCAACTACCAATCCTTTGCGGGTACCGGCAGATGGGGCTGACCCAAGGCCAATTATATCAACGATCCCATCTTGAAACTGGCCAACACAGGTAGCGATTTTGGTAGTGCCGACATCGAGGCCGGCGATGATTGAGCGTTTTGAATTAGCGATTTTGTAGTCCCTCCCCACATCAGAAATTGCTCCTATCATTCTACACTGCTTTTTGCTCAATAGTAAAGAACAAAATAGAAATAAAAATACCGCTTTGTGGGGCGACAAAGCGGTTAGCGAACACGGCGGTAAAAATCTTTGTTCAGTCGGCGCAGTCCAAGCTCTGCACAATCACGACGTGAACTACGGTGGTCAGTACACAGAACTCCCCCGAGACTGAGCGATCCGATCAGGCGTCTTGCTACGTCATCCCACAATGATTGCGAGAGGTACATCTCGACGTTGCGGTAAATCACCAGGTCAAAATCGGTTGGATAGACCTCCCTGACTAAGTCGTGGCAGGAAAATACAGTATTTGCTCGGATATGGTCTTTGATCAGCCACTGATTCCGACCAAGCCGCCTAAAGAACTGCCGGTAGGACCTATTGTGAATGTAAGACATGTCTAAGTCGGAGTACGCTCCTGTCCGAGCAGCAGCAACGCATTGATCATTGATGTCGGTGCCGTAAAGCGAGTAGCTTGCTTCGGGATTGAGCGTTGAAAGTATCATTGCAATGGTGTAGAGTTGTTGTCCCTGAGCGCATCCTGGATTCCATACGCGAACTTCCTTGCTTGTTTTAATGAGCGTCGGCAGAATGCATTTGTACAGTCTCGAGCATACGGCTTCTTCGCGGAAAAACCATGAGACAGGGGTACTGAGGAACATTCGAGCAATGCCCCACTCCTCATCGTGAGTTTCAAGATCGTCCAGATATTGGTCAATCGTCATTTGCAAATCATCCGCTCGGCGCGCGAGACGGATTGAAGTGTTGTCATGCATCCGATACGATTCCAAATCGATGCCTGTTCGCGCACGCAAAAGTGCAGCATAACGATCATATTGCTCATGATCGATATGCAGCATCAAGTCTGATCCGCCAATATCGATCACGTCGACCTCCGTAATGTAAAAGATCACACAATGCGGAGACTATATTATGACATAGTTTGTGGTATAAATCAATTGTAGAGGTAGTATATATGCCGAAAGTAAGGATAAAAAATTAAAATAGCCACGACGAGCGCGATGCCGGCGGAGATAAAAACGGCGCCAGCCATTGCATCCTTAATTTTGCGCACGGTCTCATGCTCCTGAGGGTGGAGTAAATCGAGCAACTTTTCAATTGCGGTGTTCGTTATCTCCATCGCAAAAACCAACACCACCGCAAAGAATAATATGGCTGCCTCGGTGTGGTTGACCCGAAACAAAATGGCCATCAAAAATACTAACAGCATTGCTCCAAAGTGAATGCGGGCGTTTTGTTCAGTTGAGAGCAGCCGGTTAATGCCGCGAATGGCGTGACTGAAACTGCGTAACAATTTGTTCCCATCGATTAAATTCATCATCGGTTTCGTGATCGTATCCTAATAAGTGCATTAAGCCGTGCACTACTAAAAATAAATATACGTCTTTTTGGGCGATGTCACCATAGGTACCCCTCTGCCACGTGGTTCGAGCAACCTCGGGACAGAGGACAATGGAGCCTAGTGGTAGAATTTGGAATGGATTCGACAAGTTTAGACCATGAGCTCCGCCGAACTGGCTCACCATGGGTTTAGAATTTAGAATTTCGGATTTTTCCCCAACGGGGAAACTTAGGACATCGGTCGGTTTATATTGATTACGATGGCGGCGGTTTAAGCTCTGCATTTTTTGTGGTCCGACGATCTGTAGCTCGAGGTACACGGTGCCTGAGACGTTCTGCGACACCAAAAAATCACGAATGGTTTGTCTTAAACGACCAACCGGAATTCGTGATTTGACGGATTTGTGATAGTCGAGTAGGAGCTTCATTACTGCAATAACGTACGCAATATCCCAGTGACCCTTGCCCCATCGGCTCGGCCCTTAAATTTTGGCATCACCGCGGCCATTACTTTGCCGGTGTCGGCGGCAGAGGCAGCGCCGATTTGCGAAATAACGCGCCGTAGCTCCTCAGTGATTTCATCATCAGATAATTGCTGCGGCACAAATTGCTCGAGCAACGCGGCCTCTTTTTGCTCTTTTTGGGCCAGCTCCGGTCGTCCACCAGTTTGATACATAGTGGCTGCATCGCTCCGCTTCTTGACTTCTTTTTGCAGTATCGAAATCTCATCAGCCTCAGTCAACGCATGATCATCCTTGGCGATAGTGGCGTTTTGCAAAGCAGTTTTGGCCATGCGAAGGGTGTCGAGGGAAAATTGATCCCCTGCTTTCATGGCCTCGGTAATTTTAGTAGAAATAGATTCGAGAATTGTCATATTAAATCCTAAATCTCAAATTCGAAATTCGAAACAATGGCTAAATTCCAAATTCTTTTATTCGGATTTCGTGCTTCGGATTTCGGATTTTATTAATACCCACGCTTTACCGCTTTTCGCTCGGCTTTGCGAATGGCGGACATTCGGCGTTGGGTGCGGGAAGGCTCCTCGAGGCGATATCGCTTGCGTTTGACGATACTCAAAAGGCCGCTTTGTTGGATATCACGGTTAAAGCGGCGCAGTAATACGTCAAATCGTTCATGCTCTTTTTTACGAACTTCAGTCAAAACTAATTCACCTCTTCCCAAAACGTTTAGTGGCTCTATAGTACCATATTCTGAGGTGGGTGTCTAGGAGGCCATGAATCACGTAGCATGGATCACGTAACATCAAGCATTTGATCCTCTTTTCCTCGCTAGGAGTGTCGTTAGGCCATTTGGCTCTGAGTTCTAGAGCGGCCTCATCGCTCAGGTTCGAATGAGGTGATGTCCTATGCCCGTGTTCTACGTATATTGACTGACTGGATTACCTTTAGCGCTGGTCATCGGTCCAAGCTCAGCTCCTCCCAGTAGGTGCGCATGTATATGATCTACAATTTGATTGGCAGCTGAACCGGTGTTAATTACCACACGGTACCCTTCCTTTTCCAGGCCTTTGCGCCGGGCAATTTCAGCGGCAGCGAGCATCATGGCTCCCAAGATGGCATTATTATCGCGTGATGCTTCACGAAGTGTGGGGATATGTTGCTTCGGAATCACTAAAATATGTATTGGTGCATTCGGCTGAATATCCCAAAACGCTATTACGTCATTATCTTGATATTCTATTTGCGCCGGGCTTTTACCACCCGCAATACGGCAAAAAATGCAATTGTCCCGTATCTCATCCATTCATACTCCTAATATACTGCATGATACTTCTCACGTTCTCGAGATGCAACTTTTTACTAATTAAAAACAGGGTGGGAGGCTAGATTAGCCTCCCACCCTGATTGTTCTCATCGCATACATTGTCCTTTAAAGGAAATAGTAGGGCTGGGTTTTTGCGCCGGCCCTGGGAGTTGAAAATACGGCTAGATGCCGAGACGGTCGAACGTCAGGTGAACGTTGCGCAAGTGATGCTGCAGGTCGAAACAGGCTTCGGTCTCGTGCGGTGACAGCAACGCTGTCACCTCGGGATCCGCCTCGACGTTGCGACGGAATCCTGTACCTCCATCAAGAGCGACTGCGGCATTACGTTGTGCGATCGTGTAGGCTTGCTCGCGGGATAGCCCCTTTCCGATCAAGGCAAGCATTACTGCCTCGGAGTGGATGATGCCGCCCATCACATCAAGGTTGTAGGCCATCCGATCGGGGTATACCACGAGGTTGTCAAGAATGGACGTGAACTTCACCAGCATCCATTCGACCAAGCTGCAGGCATCTGGCAGAATAATCCTCTCCATTGAGGAGTTAGACAAATCACGCTCATGCCAGGTAGTGACAGCCTCAAGGGCCGGTACGACGTACCCGCGTACCACTCGCGCGAGGCCAGTTACGGTTTCGCAATTCCATGGGTTGCGTTTGTGGGGCATCGCACTCGAGCCTTTTTGCCCGACGGTAAAATGCTCTGCCACCTCACGAATTTCAGTGCGAGCGAGATTTCGAATCTCAGTGGCGTATCGCTCAAGGGAGCTTGCGACGATGGCGAGAGTGGTGATGAGCTGCGCATGGCGATCTCGAGTTACGATTTGAGTCGAGGCGGGATCGACCGCGAGTCCAAGGGTGTGACACACATGTTCTTCTACTCTTGGATCAACGTTGGCATGCGTACCAACAGCGCCGGAGATTTTACCGACGCTCACCATCTCGCGTGCTTGGCCAAGACGTTCGACGTTGCGTGACATCTCGGCATACCATCCTGCCAACTTAAATCCAAACGTGATCGGCTCCGCTACGATGCCGTGCGTCCTGCCGACTTGGGGGGTATCTCGATACTGCGCTGCCAGTCGCAGAGTGACCGTTGCAAGGATCTGGGCACGGCCATAAATCAACTGACAAGCGTCGCGAAGCGTCATACCAAGGGCGGTATCAACGATATCGTACGAAGTCACGCCCTCGTGAAAGTGATTTCCCTCGGAACCGAGTGACTCCTGCACACAACGCACAAAAGCCATCAAATCATGCCTGGTCTCGCGCTCGATTTCGGCCATGCGCGACAAGTCAAACCTGGCCTTCGCTCGAATCCTGGCCGTCGTCCCAACCGGCAGTTCCCCGATCTTTTCACGGCCTTCGCACACTGCGATCTCAACATCGAGCCAGCGCTTGGTGCGCTTTTCCATGTCCCACAAGCGGCTCATATCGTCTGTGATGTAGCGGTCGATCATGATGATGTCTGCTCCTCTTAAAAAGTCTGGTTGTGTAGGGTCTTGCGTTGGAACAGCAAAAACGAAAGCTTCGAATATAGCTTTCCGCATACCGCCGTTGTAACATAATCGTTAAAAAACAGCAAATAGCTCGAGAGTACTTGCTTATTTGGCTCGCTAGGTGTTTGCTTACTCCACCGTGCTTATGTAGTCAGCAGGTGATAAAGAATAATTCTGGAAATAGTTGCTATGACTGTTCATTCATTTCATGTTGTTATGCAAAGTAAGCTCTGCCGATCGAGTAGCCGGCCCAAATGCCAAGCAACCCACCCAGGGCACCAAACAAAATAGCGGCTAGCGAAAACGGATCACTCCCCCACAGGGTTGGGATAAACTCCCCCACACTTGAGCCAATGAACAACCCAATCCACACGCATGTTTTTGTGGTCATAGCTAAAACGTCCTTAAGTTATTATGATCATACCATGCCTCAGTTGGTTGTAAATGCAGCTTAAAGGTATCGATCTGTTGTACCGGAATCCATCGCCGGATCCGTTCATTTTTCACAGCCAAACCTTGACAAGAGTTACGAACTCGCAGTAAGATGCTCCCTGTCTGCTTTTTTGGGGGTGAAGCCAGGCAGAAAGTGAAAACGCATATATGAGACCGCACGCTCCGAAGGAGGGGCTGCAGGAATCGAAAACGTTCAGCGATTTAGCACAAAATTTAACTAACACATTACGCAATATACTCGGATCTTGGGCACCAACTACCAAAATCCTTGTTTTTGGTGTGCAACTAATAGTCTTAGCAATGTTCGTAGGACTGCTTCCATCAAAGGCAAGTTCAGAAGCGGGGTTGCAGCAACCATCAGTCGAACTAGCACTATCGCATGACGCCGCTATTTTTGCTGGCAACCAACGTCAGATCAAAATTACGCCGACTGAAAGTAATGCAGCAGTTGCGGAGCGACAAAAGCAACAACACCTTCTGCAATTGTGGCAGGAGCGGGCTGGTGAGACTGGTATTAGCTTACGCAATATTATGCCTGAGCAACTCGATGACGCAATTGCCGATTTCCTTAGTCGAAACAGTTCACCGCTGGTAGATAACGCAGCCGATTTTGTGGCTGCGGCCGATCAATACAATTTGGATTCGCGGCTGATGGTCGGGATCTCCGGAGCTGAATCGTCTTTTGGGGTGCACATTCCGCCCGGATCCCATAATCCGTTTGGTCTTGGTCCAAACCTTCGTTTTGCCAGTTTCCATGATGCCATCTACGCCGAGGCGGCCTTTTTGGATCACTACTTTGCCCACCGCGGCATCACTAATCCTCACGCAATTGGTCCTTCATACACTGGCACTGGCAGCACTACCTGGGGCGTCGCCGTAGCAGGGTTCATGACCCGCATCTAAATCGCCGTATTAGTGGTATTGGGCGCGTTGGGCTGATGAGACAAAAAAGACCCAAAAACTATTGACAAAGTTTTGATTTTGTGATAATATGTAGCGTTTTGATGAATCTCTGCCTTGCAGGGATTTTTTGAAACAGAAAGAGAGTTCAATAATCAATGTACAGCGAACCACCCAAGGGGGGTAAGCGCCAGCTACAGCGAGTTTGGACGAAGATTGTTCGAAAAATTAAAGGTTTAAACAAGCGATTTTTGAAGCGTGAAACTTTGCAATCACTCACGCTCAAGATTGCGCTCATCAGTGTGCTGTTCGGCGTGGTGCCGGTCAGTGCTCATCAGTCTCCTGCAGCGTCGGTACAGTTGGCCGATTTAACGTTATCAAAAAATGAATTGGTGTTTGCTTCTGCAGACAGTCAAATTAAGATTACCCCTGCTGAAAGTAACGCTGAAATTGATCAAAAACGTTTAGCTGCCCTATCAGCTCAAAAAAGCGCTTCATTTAGCGTAATGACTATTGAAGATGCGCCAACGCCTTCGCTTGATCAAATGCGTCAAGTGTATGCTGAAGCTGGTCAAAAGTACGGTGTGCCGGCTCCGTTGATTGAAGCGGTGCACCAAGTTGAGACTGGTAAGTCGTGGGACACCGCGCGTCGCTCCAGTGGTGGCGCAGTTGGCCCGATGCAGTTTTTGCCATCTACCTTCCGTAGCTACTGCGTTCGCACCGGTGAAGGGTGTAACATTACCAATGCTGAGCAGTCGATTTTTGCTGCTTCGCTACTACTTTCAGCAAACTATAACGGCTCGTGGGATAGTGCAATCATGGCCTACAACCACTCGCGTTCCTACGTTGCACGGGTTAAATCGATCGCAAACGAGCTTGGTGCGAACATCTAAGCCTAAAAAAGCCCTGAATAAGGGCTTTTTTAGTATGAGCGCGAGAGATAAATAAAAGCCCGGCTTCGCTTTGAAGCCGGGAATTCGGGGTCTATTTACTGAGATGGCAGAAGGTGGTCGGCAGCGCCATATCGGGCAGTAGTGTTCTTGACGCGGGCCCAGCGCTGATTGCCGAGGTCGTAGTGCCAGCACTCCGGCAAGTAGCCATGGAATCCGGCTTCGACCATGCAGTACAGCAGCAGTTCGCGGTGCTCTTTCACCGTTCGATTCAATGCGCCAGTGGGCCAAGCCTTTCGCTTGGTCAGCAGGTGATAAAATAGACTGGCCTCTTTGTCCATATGGTCGAATACCGTGCCCATGTCGCACGGCTTACCGTCTTGGTACAGCCACACGTCGGCCGATCCGCCGGTACGGTGATTTGCGGGCCGCTTCGGATCCTCGGAGGGGATGGCGACGTAAACGGTAGTTTCGCGGATCAGCATCTGACGCTCGTGTCTCGACATTTCAGAGAGTAATCGCTGTACCGTCTTATCTTCAGTCATCCAGCCGACATATCCATGTCGCGGCGCGACGTATGTGGCCAGGTAGTACGAGAACAGTTTTTGCTGATCCCCGTTCGAGCGATAACCGTCGTAGAGTCGAATCTCATAACCGTGATGTGCGGCCAGAGCGTTGGCGCGCAATAAAGCTGCGCATACTGTGCGGCGCAGATACATCTTTGAACTACTCAGCCCCATATGCTTAAAGTAATATGGGTAGCACAGTGCCGGAGGAACAACAACGAGTGGCTCGTTGCACTCCTCGATTGGTACATCCTCGAGATTTGGACATCGTTCCTCGGCCAACTGAAGCATGCGCCCGATTTCTTGAAGGCGGCCTCTTGAAAAGAGTGATGCCATGGTATCTGTCCTTTCTGAGACGGAATCGACGATGAAGCTAAAGGCATGATGTAAAAGGTCTCGAATATAGTTTATATCATATTATTGATTACTTGTCCATATTTTGATAATCATATTCCCCTATTTCCCCTATTTGCCCTATACTATAAGTATGAAAATAACCAAAATAATTGGTCGGGAAGTGTTGGATTCACGCGGCAACCCAACCGTTGAAGCCGATGTACATTTGGAAAATGGCCACTTTGGCCGGGCTACGGTGCCAAGCGGTGCCTCGGTTGGCGCGCACGAAGCGCACGAGCTGCGCGATGGCGACACCAAGCGCTACGGTGGTCTTGGAGTAACGAAGGCGGTAGCCAACATTAATCAGGTGATTGCACACGATTTAATTGGTCTCGATGTTGAAGACCAGCGCATGCTTGATCAGCGCTTGACTGCGCTTGACGGCACCGCAAACAAATCGCACTTGGGCGCAAACGCCATTTTAGCGGTCTCGATTGCCTGTCTTAAAGTCGCGGCAGACATGCGCGACCAGCCGATATATTCATATATTGGTGGAGGTGAGGCTACTACGCTCCCGATGCCACTGATGAACATCATCAACGGCGGCCGTCACGCGGCTGATTCAGTTGAATTTCAAGAGTTGATGATTGTGCCAATGGGAGCGGAGACCTTCCATCAAGCCTTGCAAATGGGGCTTGAGGTGTACTACAGCTTAAAAGACCTCATCAAAGCAAAAAATCTTTCAACCACTGTCGGCGATGAAGGCGGATTTGGCCTGCCAAATACCTCGAATGAGGATGCGTTGCAGCTGTTAACCGAGGCAATCGAAAAGGCCAACTACCATGCTGGCACTGATATACAAATTGCACTTGATATTGCTGCGGATGAATTTTTTTCGAACGGGCAGTACGTAATGACCCGTGAAAAAAAGACGTTTACGCCAGAGCAGATGCGCGGTTACGTGAGCGATTTAATGGGGCGCTACCCCATTTATTCAGTTGAGGATCCGCTAGCACAGGATGATTGGGCCGGTTACGCTGAGTTTACCGCAGAGCATGGCCACGGAAAGCAAATTGTGGGAGATGATTTGTATGCTACGAACATCACAAGACTGCAAAAAGGCGTAGCAGATCGTGCTACAAACGCGGTGTTAGTGAAGTTGAATCAGATCGGTACAGTGACGGAGACGATCGATGTAGTCAAATACGCCTCACAAAACCGCCTGGCGACCATTATCTCCCACCGTTCAGGAGACACTGTGGATCCATTCATCGCTGATTTCTGTGTGGGACTATCCTGCGGGCAAATAAAAACGGGTGCTCCTGCGCGCTCCGAGCGCACCGCAAAGTACAATCAACTGCTACGCATTGAGGAATGGCTCGGCCCCAAAGCCAAATTTTCGAGTTTAGTTTAACAAACTATTAATAGGCGCTGTGTTGCAAAGCAGCAGCCGCCAGAGTATATTTTGCTACAGTACGTGCGTTCTTTGACAAGGAGGATTGGTTTCATGGAAGTCCATAACATTCCCCGAGAGCTCTTTGACCAGTTTGCAAATTCGCAAAGTTTCAAGGCCTCTGTGCTCGAGAACGGTGTTCATCTCGGAAAGACCGCACGCGGAAGCTTCGTGTTTTGGCGCGAGCTCAACGTTGTTCTTGCGCCGGGCGAGGCATTTCAGTTTGGCATGATCGACGGCTCTACCGTTATTACAAACATCGTATGGGCAGAATACGCGCCACACGTATCGGTATATGCAGGCATGACAAGCAGCGTTAAAGACGAGCCAGTCGAGCTGGAATGGCGTGATAGTGTCATGATCAATATCAATCGGCCCATCTGCTGCTTCGGCCAAGACGGTTTGATCGAAGACATGTTCGAGGTTTTTAAAGCGGTCAAGGCGATATGCGATGGAATGGCAGAGCCTGAGCCTTTGGCTGCGCCGGAATGGTAGCATGCCGACAATCGCGGGAATCAACCCCCGCGATTTTTTAATATGATGAAACGTGTTAGGGTGACTGTTTCAGTCTGAAGTCCTAAATTCTATTTTCTAAATTCTAATTTCTAGCTTCCGTCGGAGACAGTGGAGCCGGGGTTCACTATTTCTATCCATGTCGGGCCGGCGTACAAATCGGTTAATTTGCCGTCTGCGTTGTAAAACTCGGTGCGGCTGAACGAATCTTTCTTTTTCCAGGTTCCTTTCACTTTTTGTCCACCTTGATAGATCTCTGCTATACCAGACCCAACGGTCGGCATCGCAAATCCCTGCTCGTTAATTTGAGTTACGACGCTCTCGCGCGAAATGTGCTGAATGATAATATTTTTGACGGTAATTTGAGTGCCCGACACCGCATCGAGGTGTGCCACACCTGCCATAGTTCGTTTATATGAATTCGTAGTGGGATCAAATGTATACGTAACGGCATATTGTGGCGTTGAAAAATCAATCTTAATACTGGAAATGAGGGTAGCCGGCGCAGTTTTAGGATCATCTAAAAAGTGATAGATGTTGTAAGTATCTCGCACAGCTGTTGGCCATTTTTTGGTGGTGGCCAGTTTGTACAACGTTGCGGTATCTGAGTACATGGTGTGCTCAAGCGCCAGGCCACTCTTTAGTTCGCGATGATACGACTGAGCATTTGCAAATTCATCAATGTCTTTTATGCGATCTTGCGGTATTTTTTCGGTTAACGCGTCGTAGTTGCCACCAACATGCGCGTAGTAGCAATCAAACTCATCACACCAATCTGCAAAATAGGTGCGAGCGCTCCGGATTGGACCAACTTTGCTATCATGTGGGCCAAAAATGGCCAAGAAGCGGGTAATTCCCCCCTCGGCGATCGCTTCATAAACCACGCTCGCTTGCGATAACCCTGATTGAGGTCGAGCGTCGGGATGATTCTCTATCATCACGCCCAATGGATGCCGTCCCGCTAAATCGGGCGTGGTCAGCGAGCCGTCAAGCATCGAAGCTACGTGGGGTTCAGGCGCAGCAGTGTGGTTGGTAATTTTTTTAGCTAAAATGCTCGATACGACGCTTGGCTTAAACACATTAGTGGTGTTCACCAGCCACAAATACAGGGCTCCGCACCCTGCGATGATGATGAAAAAAGCGAGTAAGGCGATAAAAGGACTGCGTTTCATGAAATTAAATCCGAAATTCTAAATCCTAGACTCGAAAAAAATGCTAATAATTAAATATTGAATGTTGTTTCGGATTTCGTATTTCGAATTTGTGATTTAGCATTCCCTTACTTTTTTCCAACAATTACCACAATTTCAGTTGCGGATGCGGGCGTTACCGAGTCCTCTTTTTCGGTTACAGAATACGATTTTAACTGCGCAGCGATATCATCTGCAACCGCCTTTGCGTCACTGTTTTTATAGAGCACCTGAGTAGTAGCGTACGTATACGATTTGGCGTTAGCCGTGCTCGAGATGGTGTACCCGGCTGCCTTGAGGATGGCTGCGACCTTAGCTGCCGCGCCGGCCACTCCCCCACCATTTAACACGCGTACCGTAGCGGTTTCCTTAGTTAAGGCAGTCGACGCGGTGGTTGCTACTGGAGCGGTAGAGGGCGTAGTAGTCGATGCGGTAGAGGGAGTTGTCGTTGCAGCGGCAGTATCAGTTTTTTTGGCAACCGCGGTAGTATCCGCACTTGTAGTGGAGGTTGCGTCTTTTTTGGTTTGGGTGAAGTAAATGACCGCTTGGGAGACCAGCAGTGCAAGCAGAATAATTAAAATGGTGCTTAAAATTGCGGTGACGTAACGAGTTTTCCGCCCACTTGAGACATTACCGAAAGTGGAGTGAGAGATTGGTGCGTGATCCGAAGGCTCGTGGGGCGCCATTGCTGCAGTAGCGCGGGGAATGTCAGGTGCTTTTGGCGGCTCATCGTCGTCTTTATCGGTGTCGGCTTCACGATGTTCTTCGGTCGATTTACTCGGGTGATCCGCTTTTTCTTCCCCATCCGCTACTGAAAAATCAGGACGGAGTGGCTCGGATTCGTCTTTATCCTTAGCTGATGTTTCCGGTTTTTCTACCACCATTTTTTCGTCGTGCTGTTTGGCCGGCTTGGTGTGCTCTGGCTCTATCTCTTTTTCAGCGCCGTCGGATTTGCTTTTCTGCTCATCTTTATCTGCATCGGCATCCGCGTTGGCGTTAATATCAAAAAATTTAACCATGTATGGCCTCTCCTATCCTATATTGTGATACAGACTGCAACTTTCCGCAACCCCTACCATCTAGTCCGACACAATTTGTGTTCGCTAAACACCAAAAATAGCCTTTAAGCCGCATATACTTGTTATTGGCTATTTTTGTGGATACAGTGTGGATGATGAGAATTTCAAAAAACACCATTGCAGTGCTAAAATTTGTCGCAATGCTTGGCGCAGTGGGTACCGCTTTAGTTATCCCGAACGCCGCTATCGGCGTCAAAGCTTTTCTTGATGCAGAGAAAAATATACAGCGACGAGCTAAACTCAAAAAACACTTGATGCGCCTTGACAGTGAGGGGGTAATTATCTTGAGTGGGGACGTGGTAACCTTAACCAAGAAAGGAAAAGAATTGCTCGGGTTCGTTCAACTTGACCAGTTGCACGTTGAAATATCAGAGTGGGATAAAATTTGGCGCGTGGTCACCTATGACGTTCCGATAACCAGTAATAAATACCGGGATGCTTTTAGGAAAGCTATTGAAGGCATCGGATTTATCCAAATTCAAAAAAGTGTGTTCATTTTTCCTTATGAATGCAAGGAAGAGGTCGCTATTGCAGCTCAGATTTGCCATGTTGCGCAGTACGTTTTGTATATGCATGCGCAAGATGTACCAAATGCGACCAAACTGATGAAGCGATTCCATCTAGATGATTCATAAAATAGCCATTAGTACGCATATGCGCACTAATGGCTATTTTGTAACTTAGTAACTTAAATAGAGAGCAGGAAATTTGAGTAGAGAAAATTGTCGGTTTTTGAGATTATTGCACGTGCTAATATGGCAGTTTGAGTACGGGCCACGAAACGTAGATCTGAGAGTGTGGAATTAAAAGAGCGGGCGAGGGATAAATCCCTGCCCGCTGCGTCGAATAGCCTTAGTCGTTGCCATGCATGATAGACATAATGCGCCGCCGTTCGGCTATCTCGTGCTCCTCCCTGAGCTTTCGCTCCGCCTCTTTGTCATTGGCCTCCTTAATGGCGCGGTTGTCAGTGTAGCTGAGTGGTTCGTCAAGGTACGCCATGATGAGGCGCTCGCGGTCGGGGGTGATGATTCGAGCCTTAGTGTAGAGCTGGATCAGGCTGCGCAAGGTCCATATGGAATGCAGCTTGATGCCGTGCTGAGCGAGCAGCTCTGCTCCGCCCTGCTCTCGGTCAACCAGCACCACAACGTCGGTGACCACCAGCTCTACGCCTGGCGCACGCAGAGGCTGGATGTACTCCAGCTTACTCGCGCCGTCGGTGATGACGTTGTCGATCAGGACGCATGTTTGTCCCGGTTCCCAGCGTCCCTCAATCGCCTTTTTCGTCCCGTAGTCTTTAACTCCTTCGCGGATCCAGATGTTCGGAATTTCGTTGCCGAACTCAAGGTGTTCGCGCGAGATGGCTTGGGCCAACGGCTGGCCTGCCATCGGGATACCGGCGACGATGTCGAATTTGAGACCTTCCAAAACGTCCAGGAAGCGCCTTCCCAAATTCGCGAGTAGCCTGGGGAACGAGACGAATCCTCGGCCGTCGACGTAGACGGGGGATTTCAGGTGGGATTTAAGCACTCGCTCGGTATTGGCTTCAATCTCGCCGGTCTGTTCGATGGCCAAAGCTAGCTCGACGTCATTACTTGCACAATGCCTCATCTCAACCCTCCTCTTTGACCTGATTAGGCCGCGGCGAATTCCTCGGCAAATCGCAGTGCTGAGCCACCGTCGGGTTTTCGATTTGCTGCCTCCCCCGCCGCAACATCTCCTCATCTTCGCAGTGAAAAGCGGCTCGCTTACCACTGGCTCGAATGATGTCGAGTGCTCTTGTGATGGCGGCCCGCTTTCGCAGCAGTAAATTGCCGGTGGTGGAAGCAAGGTAAATCTTGCCACCGACGATGCGGTCATGTTTCAGGGCACTTTCGAGGCAGGCCGAGTTGCCATCCACTACGCCCATCCAGTAGCGGTACTGAATCGGCTGTTCACCGATGAACCGTTCCCTGTGCGGGATGTCCTCATCGTAAATCAGCGGAATTGCGCTGTTTGGCATGGCGGCCACGGTTGTTACCCCGCCCAGCAAGGAGGCTCGAGCCAAGGCAGGCCAGGTTTCCTTGTGAGGCGACTCGCCGAAGCGATCATGCACATGCATGTCGATGGCGGCCGGCAGGGCTAGTAAGCCATTTGCATCGAATACGTCACTTACCGGATAGCCTTGTTCCCTCTCGGGTTGGTCAATGGCATAGATTCGTCTATCATGAATCGCCACGCGATGGGTGCTAGTATCGATGAATCGTACGTTCGTGAGAATGATCATCGCCTTATCCTTTCCGTCAGGTATTACCCGACGAAATCGAGATACGCCCGATTGATGGTATAACGGATGAATGGATCCTCGATGAAGCCGGTGTAGGTAGCAAA
This sequence comes from uncultured Candidatus Saccharibacteria bacterium, assembly GCA_964561525.1. Lineage (GTDB taxonomy): Bacteria > Patescibacteriota > UBA1384 > CAJBMM01 > CAJBMM01 > CAZLPY01. Next base: position 35,620 of record CAZLPY010000003.1, read on the forward strand.
AAGCGATGCCCCGGCTTCAATGTACTGGTGCACCACCTCACGGCAATCGGCACCTCCAATGCCGCCAATGCCAATAATGGTCATCTGCGGCGCGATTTGGTGATTTTTGCGCACCGTCGCAAGCGATTTTTCTCGCACAACCCGTCCACTGCGCCCACCGGGCAAATCGCGCCCTTCCGGTAGCACCTCAGTGTCCATGGTGGTGTTGCAGGCGGCAACTATGCGGATACCACTTCTCCAAGCTTCGTTGATGGCCACTTCAAGGTGCTCATCCGGCATATCTGGCGACATTTTAAGCACCAGCTCCTTACGGAGCCAGCCGAAGTAGTTGTTGCATAGCCAAATTTCCTCACAGAGGGCCTTAATGAACTCGCCTACATACTGCGGAGTTAATAGGTCACGCAAACCTGGGGTGTTGGGGCTGCTCACATTGACCTCAAAAAAATGGATGTGCTCGTCAGCATTCCCCCGTATATCGCCGTAACAGAACAAGTAGTCATACACTGCTTTCTTTATGTCAGTGTTTGCTCCCTTGCCAATGCTTATGCCGGTAATGCCTGTGGCAGCTGTCTGTGTCGCAAGCTCTTTAGCTGCCTGTAATGCTCCGGGATTTGGGAACTTCATATGGTTGATCAGGCCTTTGAGTGATCCGTCCGGATTCAAGAAGCGATGGATACGGGGACGGGTATCTCCGGCTTGAGGATGTGGAGTGAACGTGCCGATGGTTTGAAAGTCAAACAATCGACTGTGCCAAGGGGCGAGCTTGCCGGTTTTGTCAAACCCGGCGGCCAGGCCTGCCCGGCCCTTGAACTGCAGCTTGTCGACTTGCAAATGTAGTCTGGGGTCATGAAGCACGGTAGCGCGCTCCAGTACTCGAAGTAGCGCGCGAAAGCGTTGCAGCTTTTGTACATGCACCGACATCCACTCATGCGCAACTTCGGGATCACTCGCGCTCATTGCAAACATTCGACGCCGGAGTGGGCCCCAGACGGCACGCAGGATATTGCGAGAAGCTGACATAGAAGTGTCCTCCCTCATTGTTCAGGTTCTAGGTGCATCAAAAAATGCATCTTGTTGGAGCGATAATAGGCTAGTTGAGCGTAATAATCAAGAATTTTTTTGTAAGCAAAATACGAGCTGGGCGGATTTCCAAGGTTCAGGAGTGTTTTTGAGGCCAATGCGCGGTGATACTACAGAATAGGTGCGGGTGGGTTAAAATTTCCGAATCACGCCTTTGACTTTGCCTTGGACGGTCACGTTTTTAACCCGGATTGGTTTCATGGTTTTGTTGGCTGGCTGAAGGCGGATGTGATCTTTTTCCTTATAAAACCGCTTTAGGGTCACATTTTCACGGTCAATCAGTGCCACCACAATGTCGCCATTCCTGGCAGCGCTTGTTTGCTCTATGATCACGTAGTCACCATCAAAAATGCCATCCTCAATCATCGAGTTGCCGCGTACGCGGAGCGCAAATACCTTTGGTCCCATCATGTCACGGGGAATGTCAATGGTTTCCTGAGTCCGAATGGCTTGGATCGGTGAGCCAGCAGCGATAATGCCCATCAGTGGGGCCGCAAAGGTGCCCTCGTCCCAGGTTGGCGTCAGCTGTAATGATCGGGCCTCGTTCGCCTCACGCTTTAAATAGCCTTTACCGGAAAGCGCATCGATGTGTTCGGCGACCGTTGAGACGCTGGACAACGCAAACTCGCTTGCAATTTCGCGGTAACTTGGTGCATAGCCATTGTCCTCGATAAATTGTTCCAAATAATCCAAAATTTGGCGTTGGCGTTTGGTAAGTGGATCCACAGAAACTCCTTTTAGTCGTTTTTCATGAAACATGAATCATGGAGCAAGTAGCACACAGAAAAGAATCTTTTTGTGATTCATGTTGTATGCTACATGTTGCATGTCTTTATCTTATCCGAACAAAGACCGAAGTGTCAATACTTATTCGGATTTAGGACGTTTAAGCTGCCAGAGGGCGATGGCGGTTGCGGTGGCGACGTTGTAGGATTTGATTCCTCCGCGCATCGGCTCCGTTCGCGGGGTATGCAGTAGTTTCTCATGTTCATTCGAAACTAGGCTCACGTTGTTCTTCAATTGCTCGCTTACGCTCGTAATTGCTTTGTCCGCGCGAATCGTTCGTCGTAGTTGGTCATTGTTGTTCCCAACCATCGGGATCTGCAAGTGAATATCAGCTTGGTTCAGGCCTGACTGCCCTACTCCTTCCCGCTCATGACCGACAATTAAGGCAAGCGGAAACGTTGGTTCATACTCTGACAACGAAATAGCACTCGGAGTAATTTCAAGTGCGGCAACAGTAAAACCCTGTGTTTTAACTTGTGGGATCAGAGTTGCGAGAGAGTCCGAATATTCAAACGGCACGCGGGTTTCGGCTCCTAATGCAGTTTTGTGGATCTCCTTCCGAGGTGGCACTGGTGTAATTCCAACTAAATAGATTTTTGATACGCCCAGACCATCGGCGGTGCGAAAAATCGCCCCGACATTATATAAAGAGCGAATGTTATCGAGAATCAATACGATTTGCGTGTCGAACATGGTCGCATCATAACAAAATTTACAACAGTAAACATAGCAGGGAAGATAGAATATAGAAGCTAGAATTTAGAATAAGGGGAACTTTTTAAAGCACTTCAAACTCTATCTTCTAACTTCTACCTAATACGCTACTGCTAGGCGCTCTTGCAAGGCCGGGATGAGCTCTTCCATAAATACGTTGTCCTGTAAGCCCGAAGCCATGTCTCGCATAATGACGTGCCCGTTGACCGCTTCTTTTTGACCAATAATTAAGGTGATGCGGGCGTTCAAGCGCTCCGCTACCTGGAGCTGTTGGGTGATGCTTTCGCTTTCGCTGGCGGTCACGACACTATAGCCTGCCCCGTATAATTGTTGTAACAAACCGACAGTTTTTGCTTTGGCATGACTGCCAAGTTGAGCCAAAAATATCTCAATTCCGTCTGTGTCGGGTAATGTAGTGTGATGCATTTCAAGGTAGCGTGAGAGGCGTGGCATATCAATAGTAATGCCAACCGCAGCTATGGGCCGGTCGGTTAATTGTGCCGCGAAACGACTAAAATGGTACCCCACAATGGCTGGGATAGATTCATCACCAACGCGTAGCGCGAATGTGGTTTGTTCAGCTTCGGGGGAAGCGATTATTAATGAGGGATCAATGTCATAGGGAATGCTGAGCTCGTCACACGCTTCAAGCATGGTTGCTAACTGAGCGTGACAGTTGGGGCACAGTTGATCAAGCAACCCGCTCACCTCAGGCAGCCAGGCCGCAGCACTATCGGTTTCGCAGGTTACCACTTGCTCTAAGGTGGGGCTCACGGCGCAAAGTGCGCAAAGCTCCGAGCGATGTTTGAGCGCATGCTCTGCAAATTGCTGCCGAAATGATCCGCGACAGTCGATGCAGCCATTGGAGTGAATCGAGATCTCAGGCTTTTTGATGTGAAGATCGGTGGCAATTTTTCGCAACATTACTAAAAGCGACGCACTGGTGGTCATGTCTTTGACTCCCAGACAGTCAAGACAAAAATAGTGGTTTTGCGCAAGACCACTTGGCGTTTTTTGCACCACTGGTGTTTCATAGTACACCCGAACAGGCGGTGGCCATTCGTGCAAACCGCTTTCGAGGTAGCTTCGCATCAAGCCGATGCGTGGATGTGCTGGCAACACATACGTATCGGAATCGCTGGTTATACCAGTGTCAAATAAATGCTCCTGCCACTGCTCGCCAAAGGCGTCCGTATACATCGATTTTGCATCAACCGCCGGCATCATAATGTGCCGATATCCGAACGATTGAGCGATATGTGAGATCAAATTATGGGCATGGTGCCAGTAGCGCAGGTTTTGGGGCATAACGTCGTACAGGCCAGCTGGGTTCTTATATTTTAGAACAATTGGTGGTGCGGCATCAAAATGGTCAGTACGCATAGCCCCTCAATGTATGCTTGCTTAACTGAGGCAAAGTGTAGCATGTGCCATGAATTTGTCAAGGGTTCCTGGCAAATTTTCTCGCGCAAGCGCCTAAAAGCAAAAAAATTGGCGGAAGAGTTGCTTCTTCCGCCTGGGTCATTGTTGGTACCTGCCTAGTCCGTCTGTTTAATGGTGCTCGCGTCGCCCGGCACATAACCAGGCGGATACGATGCGATGGTTTCGCTACCAACCGACTCGATGCTTGCTCCGGTCAAAGGAAGATTTGTTCCGACAACATTTAATCTACCCTCCCTTGCGTCGGCCAGCATGTCACCGAGAGGTGTACGCTCGTACAGTTTGTCCGGCTTTCTCATGCCCATTGGTTGTGGCATGTCGTTCATCCTTTTTACAAGGCAGTGCTGCAGACGACGCTGCGGCTCGTTTGTACATATAATACTACACCTGTCATCGTTCGTCAACAAAATTGGCACAGCTATGCAGATGCACCGGGTCTTGCCAAGGGAATGCAATTAAGGTACATTTCGTTGTAATACCATGTACAGCGGTCGCTGTTTTAAAACCATTTTTTTAAGATTTCGCGTCTAAGCTGCAGGCGCCGCGTGGACGCGAAAGAGCCGGTGGGGCGACGTGGAGACGCCCCACTGGTTTCATCTTGTAGCCTATCAGCCGTTACTTCGAGAAGTGTCAGCCTGACTTAAGGATCCCTTAGTCAGGCTTGTCTTTTATCTAGGTAACCACGAGTTCATTATCGATATGGCGCACGACAGCGGTTTTACGTTTATCTAACCTTCCCTCAAGGATAGCATCGGCTAGTTTATCCTCAACTGCGCTTTGAATGAGGCGACGAATTGGTCGCGCGCCGTTTTTAGGGTCATAGCCATGCTCGGCGAGGTATTTGCGAGCGGCTTGATCAACCTGCACCTTCAAACCGCGCTCCTTGGCTCGGGCGATCAACTCTTCAATATGCAAATCGACAATTTTGCGGACGTGCTCTTTGGTTAGTGGATTAAATACGACAATGTGATCGAGGCGGTTTAAAAACTCCGGAGCAAAATGATCATGCAAGCTTTTCACCACATCATCCTTGACCAGCTGAAATGATTTGAGTGCTTGGGCTTCCTCATCTAAATTCTCAGCCTGAAATCCGAGCGTCGCTTGGCTGGTCATCTGCTCAACGCCGATGTTTGAGGTCATGATAATCAAGGCGTGGCGGAAATCGATGCGACGACCTTTGGCATCTGTCAAAAAACCGTCTTCTAAAATTTGCAATAACATGTTGAACACGTCGGGGTGAGCTTTTTCGATTTCATCCAACAAAATTACGCTGTAGGGGTGATGGCGGATAGTCTCACTCAATTTACCGCCTTCTTCGTAGCCGACGTAACCCGCCGGTGCACCGATCAGTCGAGAGACGTTATGCCGTTCCATAAACTCTGACATATCAATTTTGACCAAGGCACTTTCCTTACCATATACCTGACGGGCGATCACCTTAGCGAGCTCAGACTTTCCTACTCCGGTTGGCCCAAGGAAAATAAATGATCCGGTTGGCCTGGCAGTTTGGCCGATGCCAGTGCGCGCCCGACGAATGACCCGTGCAACGGTGCCGATTGCCTCGTCCTGGCCAATCACACTTTTGCGTAGTTGTGCCTCTAATTGTTGAATTTGGGCGATGTCTTCGCTGGCCAAGGTAGCCTGTGGTATCCCAGTGAGCCGGGCGATCGTTTTTTCGATATCAATCTTGGTAATCATGATCATTTTTGCGCTTGTCGCTCGCACACTGGTTTTTTCAACCGCGCGTTTCACCACCTCTTCTTTTCGCTGCAGTTTCGAGGCATCATCATACTGCTCTTGTAGCACCGCACGCTCTTTGGCAGCACTGATTTGCTCAAGGCGTAAGCGTAGTTCCGCAAGTGTTTTTTGGTTTTTGTTGCCGGATCGCACGCGGGCCGCGGTTTCATCTATCAAGTCAATTGCTTTATCGGGTAAGTACCGATCAGTAATATAGCGGTTGCTAAGCGTTACAGCCGCTTCAATCGCCTCGTCAGTAATCTTTACTTGGTGATACTGTTCATACTGCGGGCGAATGCCTTCCAAAATGTGCACGCTATCGCCCACGGACGGTTCATTCACCACTATGGATTGGAAGCGGCGGGTTAGGGCGGCGTCACGCTCAATGTGTTTTTGGTATTCGTTTAATGTAGTAGCACCAATGACGCGTAATTGTCCCTTGGCAAGTGACGGCTTTAGTATCTGTGCCGCGTCAAGCGAAACTTCAGCACTTCCGGCGCCGATGATGGTGTTCAGTTCATCCATAAATAACATTGCATTGTCGAGCTTCAATAACTCGTCAATCACCTTTTTAATCCGTTCCTCAAACTGGCCACGGTACATTGTACCAGCAACCAGCAGCGCTAAATCGAGCGCCAGCAATTTTTTGCCAACTAAACTGGCCGGAACATCACCAGATACGATGCGCTGCGCAATCCCTTCGACGATAGCGGTTTTACCGACTCCCGGCTCGCCGATCAGCACCGGATTATTTTTGGTACGACGGGATAGGATTTCGATCACGCGAGTAATTTCTTGCTCACGACCGATCACTGGGTCAAGCTTGCCTTCGGCGGCCATTTTGGTTAAGTCGGTGCTGAAATAATCGAGCGCGCTGGAGCCTTTTAAGCGTCGGCGCGGCACACTACGTGATTCTGAGGGTCCAAACCCGTCACTCCCATCAATTTCATCAAGCATACGCGGCATTTCATTCTCGTCACGGGCGTCACCTTGATTTGGTCGGAATCGTGGTAGCGATTTTTCATCACTACCAAGCGAATCAAGCTGCATTAACTCTTGAAACAGGCCAATTACTTGATTTTTGATACGCTCAGGGTCGATATTGAGGTGTCGTAGTGCAACGTACGCACGAGATTGATTATCTGATAGCACGGCTAGCAACAGATGCTCAGTGTCAATGCCGACGTGCCCAAACTGGGCGGCGATGTTCATGGCACGATCGAGGGCGGTGCGAGTATCCTCGGCTAATGCCGGGAGCTGTGTACGTGTTTTTGGTGTTGCATCGCCTTGATGAGCTAGCTCTGACTCTATCTTTTGGGCAGTCACATCGTAGCTTTGCAAAATGCCGTGTGCCAGCGAATCCTTATGCAGCAGCATGCCGAGTAAGACGTGGTTGGTTGTGGTTTTGGCATGTGCGTCCACCGCTAAATACTGCGCCGATGTCAGCACCCGCTTAGCATTTTCACTAAATTTATTGAAGTAACTTTCGTCCACGAATGAACTCCTTTTTCAGAGTTTCGATATGTAATGCAGCAAACAAGTAGTAACGCCCGGAATGATTACTCCAGAGTAGGCTCATTTACAGATGCTTGGTCGTTCTTAGATTTTTTTGTAGCCTTTTTGGTGCTCGACTTAGTTTTTGACCCAGTTTTTGCCGTGGCCTTTGATTTGGCGGTTTTTTTGACCGGTGTCGCATTTTCACCGGCTTCCTCAGTCACCTCAGCAGCATGATCTTCCTGCTTCATTTCAGCTGCAGTAGCCCCGTCACCATGTTTTTCAATATCGATGTCCCAACCGGTTAGTTTGCTGGCTAGGCGCACATTTTGGCCACTGCGTCCGATCGCCAACGAAAGTTGGTCCTCCGGTACCGCTACTCGAGCTGATGACACATTTTCGTTTAATGCTACCGTAAGGACTTTGGCTGGTGACAAGGCGTTGGTAATAAACTGGATTGGGTTTTCGTCCCACAAAATGATATCAATTTTTTCCTCGCCTAGTTCAGCGAGCACTGCTTGCACGCGAATACCGCGCTGGCCAACACAGGATCCAACAGGGTCTAGGCCCTCTTGATTGGCTGCGACCGCTACTTTGGAGCGCGTCCCGGCCTCGCGGGCGATCGATTTAATTTCCACTGAACCGGCGGCAATTTCCGGCACTTCAAGCTCAAACAATTTAGCCACAATTGCAGCATCGGCACGTGATACCGAAACCTGGGGGCCACGCATGGTCTCAACTACCTCTTTCACAAATACTTTGAGGCGCTGACCAATATGATAATGCTCACCACGAATTTGCTCAGAAGGAAACATCACACCGTTAATTTTGCCGAGGTTGATGATCACGTTCTCACCCTCAATTTGCTGGACCGATCCGTTGAGCAGCGCATGCTCTTTTTGCTTAAACTCTTCGTACAGTAGCTCACGTTCAGCTTGGCGGATGCGCTGGATAATCACTTGCTTCGCGGTTTGAGCGGCGATACGGCCAAAATCACTCTCGGTAGGCAGCGGCATACTAATCTCATCGCCAACTTTAACGTCTTTTTTAAACAATTTGGCTTGCTCCACCGTCATTTCGGATTCAAGCTCCTTTAACTCTTCGTCGGCAACTACGTTGTACACGCGCTCAACTTGCATCTCATCCTGATCGGGATCAAGGTGCACGCGGATTATTTGATCGGGACGGCCAAAATCTTTACGATATGCTGCCGCTAAGGCCGCTTCAACCGTATCCATGATAATTTCTTTTGCCAGGCCTTTTTCTTCAGCGATTTGGGTGATGGCTGATACTAATTCTTTGGTTGCCACGTGGGACTCCTTCGTTGCTCATGAATCTTACATCATGAAGGACATTTACTACTATTGTATCACATATTCCTGAATCTCTGGTTGTAATATCAGGCTTTGTGAATTCGGGTAAAAAAAACAGCTGTCTAGCATCTAGACAACCTAAAATGAGTATAGCATAATCTACCGCTTTTTGTCAATTGCTTCTATACTAAAGGGAGCTGTGACCTGTAACTTTACAATTGTTTTACCGAATCGACCTCATGGAAGGATCGGGAGGAAGGATACCGTCATGATTACGAGTGCAAGTACGCCATCATCTCTCGACCGTCCGGGTCGGTCTGGCGTGGCGAAGTTTTTCATTAGACTGTGGCCTAAGTTTGCGCCATGGACATTGATCGTGCTTGTCTGCATCCCGTTTGTTGGCACCACCTATGCTATCACTGAGTTGTGGCAACGTGCGGTGTCGTGGGGTGATCTTGGCTTGATGTTTGGGATGTACTGCTTCACTGGTCTCGGTGTAACGATGGGTTATCACCGCATGCTCACCCACCGCAGCTTTGAGGCACATCCCATCCTCAAATTCACCCTGCTGGTTGCCGGCTCAATGGCCCTTGAAGGACCGCCCAATATTTGGGCGCGGACGCACATCAAACATCATGCGCATTCCGACAAAAAAGATGATCCGCACAGCCCCATCGCCGGGTTTTGGCACGCCCACATGGGTTGGTTTGTGTCAAGTGATCCGGTCGAGAAGACGTACGGGGCCTGGCTCGATCGCGATCGCATGATTATGTTTGTCAGCCGCACGTTCCCTATTTGGGCGGTGCTAACATTCCTGATTCCCTTCTGGATAGGCGGCTGGACCGGGCTGCTGTGGGGCGGCTTGGTGCGCGTTTTTTTGTGCCATCACACTACCTGGAGCATCAACTCCGTCTGCCACACCTTCGGAGATCGAATGTTCGATACTCCTGACCAAAGTCGTAATCTTCCCTGGTGGTTGCAGTGGATTGTTTGGATCGGATTTGGTGAGCCTAATCACAATAACCATCACTTTGCTCAGAGGTCTGCTCGTCATGGGCTCAAGTGGTGGCAGATCGACATCTCCTACTACTTGATTTGCCTGCTCGAGTTTCTGGGGTTGGTGTGGAATGTTTGCGTGTACAATATGCGCGAACGCAAGCTCATCACGAGGAAGAACAGATCACTCTGGCGCATGATTATACCAGCCACTGTTGGATCTTCGCTCATTTGAGGCCACGGTCTCAAGTCCGACGCCCTCTGACCGTCCCTAAGGGTCTGTATCAAAAATAAGCCTGTGCGCGTTTATCGCGTCCAGGCTTCCTTTTTGCGATTAAAAAAGCGGCGAGGGGCAAAAATCTGCTCCTCGCCAGCGTTCGCCTCGGATCGATGTTCTATTCGCGGTGGTTGACCGTCACCATGATGCGACCATGGTCGCTAGAATTGGTGACAAACACGTGTCCCCATCTTTTATCACCATTGAAGATCATAAGGCCGCGGACTTCGAACCCTTTCTCGCGGTAGAATTCCGCGATCAGATCCTCAAGTGTTGAGTCGGACACTGGCTTCGATACTCGCAGCATAAAGTCTTCTGCTCGCGATGAGCTCTTGGCGATAATCAGTGCAGCCTCGATGCCTGCTTCCGCTGCTGCAGGGCCGCATTTAGCCGCGAGTTCGACATGACGTTCAATCTGGCTTTGGCTCTCAACTCCGAGCGCATGCGCCAATGTTTCCTCGAGTGTGACTTCCGCGACAGCCGAAGCTATTCCTTGGCTCATAGTAGAACCCTCACTTTCAGTGTGGATTGTGAAGAGCTGTGATATGTCTAGCATTATCTACTTTTACTATGAATTGTCAAATTCAGTATGGCACCACTACTAACGCGCTGTCAGCTTGTGCCAGAGAATAAGTAGGAACATTTGTGGTAGGGCAAGCTGTCTTCTCCACCTCCATGGCTCGTGCACGAGGCGCCACAGCCACTCTAGGCCAACATCGCGCATTAGTTTTGGAGCGCGTTTTTGCTTGCCGGCTACAAAATCGTAGGTGCCGCCTACTCCCATCATCACCGGCACATTCAGCTCGTGTTTATGCTCGTGGATCCACAGCTCTTGTTTTGGAGCACCCCAGGCGACGAACAGAATTTGGGGGTTAGAATTTTGAATTTGGGGAATGAGGTCAGGATCATCGGGATCTCCTTCTGAAATGCCGACTATTTTTAGTTCAGGATGCAGTTGCTGCCAAATTTTAGCAGTATGGGCTGCCGCACCACCCCGACCGCCAAGCAAAAATACCGAATACCCCTCTTTGGCGGCGATCGCCACAATATCACCCGCTAAATCCACCCCCGGGATGCGTGGCGGCACGGGCTGATTGGTCAACGTAGCTGCTAGCACCACCCCGGCACCGTCCGCCAGGCACAAATCGGCTTCGCCAAGCGCTTTTTTGAACTCTAGGTTTCGTTGCGCCTCCATAATAAATTCAACGTTCACCGTGGCAATTTGGTGCGGCTTTTCAGAATCAACGAATTGATGAATGGCCGCCAGCACTTCATCGTGGGAATGAGTGTCGATTCGGATATCTAGAATATTGCATTGAGACATATGACATAAGGCATAAGACATAAGAGAAAACGCTTCCCTATAGTCTTACGTCTTAAGTCTTACGTCTTAAGTCTTGTCCCTCAATCACCCTCTTCAATTTCTGCTGAAATTGCTCTTTGCTAAACTGCTGCGCGTGTTCGTGAATTGCTTTTGGGTCAAGTTTGGATTCTATTTTTTCGAAGCGCTCAATTGCCGCAATCATTCCTTCTGTCGAATGATCGTCGAATAACACTCCGGTTGTGCCATCGACTACTGTTTCAGTAGTACCACCTTTGTTGTAAGCGATGACCGGCACGCCACATGCCATCGCCTCGACTGGCACTAAGCCAAAGTCATCAATGCACGGCCACAACAATGCTTTAGCTCCTTGCGTCTCAGCTCTAACAGCACCATCTTCTAAGAATCCAGTAAACTGAATCGTTGGCCCGGCCATCGCTTGCAGATGCTCCAGCTCCTCCCCTGCCCCGATAACATGCAATTCTCTCCCTAGTTTGGTACACGCTTGCACGGCCAGTTCAATCCGTTTTGGTGGGGTAAGGCGGCAGACGGTGATGTAATAATCGGATGACGGAGAATGAAGGACGGAGGACGGAACGTAAAAATCTGAATCAAAGCCGGGATACAAAACAGTAGCATCACGGCGGTAAAACTTGTGGATGCGATCAGCTACTGTCTGCGAGTTTCCAAGCATCATGTCGGGCCGCTGTGCGGCTAAGTAATCCCACTCCCGCAGCCGATGTAGGAATCGCTGCGCCACTGCCCCTTTAAAACCACGGTCCCATGCTTTTTCTTTCATGTATTGGTAGTGATAATCCCACAAAAAGCGGGCTGGTGTGTGGTAGTAGCAAATATGAGTTGTTTCAGGCTGCGTAATCACCCCATGAGCAAACGCGCTGGAGAGCGATAACACCACGTCAAACCCACTAAAATCCCAATCCTCTACCGCCATGGGATACAGCGGCATCGCGAGGGTGTGGCCGCGTTTTTTTAGTACCGGCAAGCGCTCAATCATTGAGGTACGGATATCCCAGCCGTCCATGCGGTGATGCATGCGCTCCGGGCTATATCGTAGGGTAAAAATCGGTGCCTCGGGATACATCTCGTGCACGTGCTCAAGCACGCGCTCCGCACCGCCGTAGGTTAATAAAAAGTCATGTACAATGGCTAATTTCACCTTGTTATTCTACCAGAATTATCACAATTTGTTGAGTCGTATGTTCGGCGCATGTACTAAATCTATTGTATATACAGAATATTGTGGTATAATATAGGAAGGACGTTTACATCTTATCATGGAGGAGCGCTATGTACCTGTTTGAAGGTCAAGGCATCGTTGTGCCAGGAATGAGTTACTCTGTGAGTCCCATCGGCATCGTTATCACCTATCTGGACGGGGGCAGTGCGGTTGGTATGCTGTATCGGCCCCCCAACCACCACGACGGAGCCATGCTGATGATGCTTCATCGGAAATCGCCGGATCATTTCAGACAGTATTGCCTTGATGTTGTAAGAAAGGCCGCTGCAGACGGCAGGCAACATGCCGAGCCTGGATCAATCTACCTCAGGGTAGGACGTAGCCAGCTTTTTTGCAAGCCTTACACCTCAACCGGGAACTCTCAACGACGAGGCGCGCAGGGGGGAGCGCCATTCGATTTCTCGCAGTGCGTTGAGGATCGAAGATCAGATCTAGGCGATACTTCGGTCCGGAATAGCACCGCACCGCTTTCGCCTGACCAGAGCGCACGGCCCGATCCTCCATTAACACGACCTCTGGACGACAGAGGTGACACGCTTACACTTCTGACCGAGTTGTTCGGCACATCGCTTCACCGCGACACCAGGCAACCTCGGAGGTAGTTTGTCAGTTCCAGCCACAGGCGGCGCAACCAAACAATTGCGCCGCCCTAATTTTTTGTCAAAATTGCAAGAGTCTTTTTAGCGGCGACTTCCCATGAGAACTGCTTCAATCGATCTTTGCCCGCGTTCACTAGGCTGGTCGACTTTTCATTATTATTCAGGGTAGCATACAAGGCCGCCGCTAATTCATCTTCATCTTTGGGATTTTTGACATACATCGCGGCCTTCCCTGCAACCTCTGGAATTGAAGAGTTGTCACTCGTTACCACGGGCACTCCTGCCGCAAAGGCCTGTAAAATTGGCAAACCAAATCCTTCGTATAACGAGGGATATACAAACACCTTGGCGATCGAAAACCAGGCAGCAAGTTCGGCGTCTGAAGCATCGCCACGGTGGATAATATTGAGGCCGGCATTTCGAGCGCTCTTGATCGCCGCAAAAACTGCTTGTGCGCCATGCCCGGACTGCCCGATTAATACAAGCGTAAGATTTGCAGCGGCCTGACTTTTATCTTGCTTTTTGTCTTGAAGGCACAGCACCTCAAAGGCTTTAACTAACGTAGCGGTATTTTTACGCTCCTCAAGCCGCCCAACCGCTAAAATAATAACGTCTCGTTTTCGGCGCAGCACTTCCGGATAATCCGTAAGCGCGACCGGTGGCAGCGGAATCAAACTTTCCGCAATCACGTGCACGCGCTTTGCATCTACATCATAATGATCGAGCAAATCATCGCGTACGGACCCACTTGGTACAATAATTTGTGCCCGTTGTTTAATGGCACGTCCAAGAGTGATATTTTCCAACTCAATCTGCTCTCCGTTATAGGCATTTGGGTAATGCAGAAAGCCAAGATCGTGAATAGTAGTTACTGACGGCACGGGACAAAGCGGTGGTAGCATATAGCTCGGCTGGAAAAACACATCTGGCTTGTGCAGGTAGAGCTCAATTGGCAATCTAGCTTGCGTCCACATTCGAGGGAAAGGTATCAATCGTTGGTGTTCCCGAAACTGCTCCGGGAGCGGCACGGGGGTGTAGAGTCGAAATGTATGATCTGCTCCAACTCGCAACAGAGCGCGAATAATTTGTTCGCTGTAGCGTTGCACCCCGGTGGGATGACGCAGCGTTAAAGATGAAGCATCGATGCCAATTACCATGTTCTTAAAGTAGTCTAATGAGACAAATTAGTCCAATGTGACTATTTGTATGACCATAAAACAGATCGTTTGAAGGCATCTAAATTATCAAGTGCAATCAAGGTGCCGCGAGCCACGCACAAAATGGCGTCTTCGGCCAGCTGGCACGGTACGCCGGTCACTTTACTCATCAATTGATCAAAATTACGCATTTGCGAAGTGCCACCAGTCATGATAATGCCTTTATCCATGACGTCCGAGGCGAGCTCGGGCGGGGTTTTTTGCAATACCGACTTAACGGCATTTAATATGATCGCCAATTCCTCACGCACGGCTGCCATCACATCGCTAGAAGTCACAATAACGCTTTCGGGCAAACCGGAGATAGTGTTGCAGCCTGATACCTCCATAGAAAGCTCTTTTGACAGCGGTATGACCGTGCCGATGCGGATTTTAATCTCCTCGGCCGTCTGCTCGCCAATCACTAAATTATATTTTTTACGGATATGCGAAGCGATGGCTTCGTCTATCTTATTACCACCGACTCGTACTGATGT
>CAZLPY010000004.1:0-25159 GCA_964561525.1 uncultured Candidatus Saccharibacteria bacterium
AGTCGGCCGTACTGTACGATGGCGACATCGTTGTTGGCGGCGGCGTTATTGCCAAGCTCTTGTCTTGAAGTAAGCATGTTGGCTGGCAATAAAATGCGGTATGATGGATTGATGCAGAAGGCAACGATGGTCTCTCTAGGCTCTCGGATAATTATTATCAGCGTGATAATAGCGTTTTGTGCGTGTACGAAAACAGCAGATGCGCAGGTGCTGACAAGTCCTCATTTTGAGCTTGACTCTATCAATTTTACTTCAGGAGATACCCCGCTTGACTTTGCTGCACCGGTTATTTCGGGACTGATCGTGACCTCGGTAACTGGCACTTCCGCCATCGTGCAGTGGAACACCGATGTCCCAGCATCATCGATTGTGGCCTACGGCGTGACAGCAGTATATACGACTGAAAATGGTCAAAGCGAAGATCAGGTGAAGAATCATACCGTCAAGTTGATCGGATTGTCACCAAACACCACCTATCACTTTCAAGCAAAAAGTGCTGATGCTCTAGGTCACTTTAGCAAGTCGACAGATCAAGTGCTGGCGACGAATGGACAACTGAACATATCTGAAGTCCAGGTATCTGATATTACCTTAAACTCAGCCATCATCAGCTGGAAAACCGCCAGCCTAAATTCTTCCTCGATTGTGTATGGTACCACCACCAGCTATGGACAAAAAGTAACGGATCAAAGTGGCAGCTCAACCACCAACCATACCATACGCTTAACTAATCTGATCGCGGGGACTACCTATCATTTTGGCATTACTGGCTTTGATAGTGATGGTCAATTATCGTCATCTGATGATTACATCTTTACCACTTTGCGCTTACCGCAAATTGTCAGTTATTCAGTTGGAACGGTCACTGGCAACACCGCTGAAGTATCATGGGAGACCAACGTGCCGACTGATTCCTTGATTTCGTTTTGGAAGGCGGATAGCGATGAGACTACCTCGACTGGTCAGGGCTCGGGTGATTTAGTGACAAAGCACCATCTTGTGTTGACTGGGCTCACTGGCAAAACTATCTACAAATTTCGTATCAAAGGGAGGGATGGCAACGGCAATACGTTTCAGACAGACCCACTCTCCTTAAGCACTCCAGTAGATACGACCCCCCCTGTTATTACTGATATCAAAAGCGAGGTTTCGACGAGCGCCAAAAACGATACGCTACAACTCGTTGTTTCTTGGAAAACTGATGAGCAGGCTTCGAGCTTGGTAGAATATAATATTGGCGCCTCACAGGGCCAGGTTTACAAATCAAAGTCTCGTTTGGATAGCACACTGAACGTCAACCATACCCTAATCGTTGATCAGCTCAAGCCTTCCACAAATTATCATTTCCGCATTCAGGCGACTGATGCTGCCGGTAATGCTGGCTTTTCAAGCGACTACAGCATACTCACTCCACAAAAACGCAAATCGCTGCTAGAAATTATTTTGGCAAAACTTGAGGAGACGTTTGGCTGGCTGCGCAAAGTGCGTATTGGCTAATTTTGACATCTCAGTCGTTTTTGAATTAGACTATATGAAGAAAGGTCAAAGATGAAACTAAAACAAGCAACATTGCTTTTGCTCTATGTTATGATAGCTGCAGCTGTAGTGTTTGCGGTGGTCTCAACCAAAGGATTTGGGCTGCTCAATAAAAAAAATAGTGCCGGGACGAGCAGCGGTTGGCAGGCAGTATTTTTAAATAATGGGCAAGTTTACTTTGGTCACTTGAGAGGGCAAGATAATCAATTTGCTACGTTAACCGATATTTATTATCTCCAAGTCGACCAATCACAACAGACAAATTTGCAGAACGCCAAAGATCAAGCCACGGCGCAGCCGAAACTGTCATTAATCAAGCTTGGGAACGAGCTTCATGGTCCGCTTGATCAAATGAGCATCAATCGTGATAGTATTTTATTCATTGAAGACATGAAGTCAGATTCAAAAGTGGTCAGTGCGATTAACGACTACATCAAAAATCCAGACAAAAAATAGTACTAATAGATTGCATTGCTTCAAATAGTGTGCTGATTACTATATGATGAGCAGCATGAATCTTGATTCTCCGGTTATTGCCATACCAGGGGTGGGTGAGACCTATGCAAAGGCGCTCCGTAGCCACGGCATTACAACGGTGTGGGACGTGCTGCGGTTTACCCCGTCTCGCTACATCGATTTTAGCCACCCCATCCCTTGTTCTGATGTGCGGCTTGGTCAGGAAGTAACGATTAGTGGCCACATTGCCGTTGTAAAACTGGAACGCACTAGTCGAAAGCGCATGGTTTTGGTGCGAGCTCGAATTGAAGATGATACCGGTGCAATTGAAGCGGTGTGGTTTAATCAATCATTTTTGAAAACAAGCCTAAAAGTGGGACGGATAGTGCATTTGCATGGACTGGTGGTTGCTGATCGGAGTGCTCCGAAGGTGCTGCGAAGTCCGACGATTTTGTTTGATACAAGTCCACGCCCAGTGAGCATTTATAGTGAGCGGTCAGGCTTAGAGAGTGGGCGATTTTCGCGTATTGTTTCATCGGTACTGCATCTGTCCGAAGCTATTGCCGACCCGCTGCCGCTCCATATTCAGCAAAAATATCAGCTGATTGCACTATCGGACGCTTACCGGATTATTCACCGACCTGATTCGATTACACAGGCTGAATCGGCCCATACCAGACTAGGCTTGGATGAACTGTGGACATTAATGGCCGTGATGCGTTTAGAGAAGTCGGATGTTCGGCAGAGCAGTGCCCTTCCGATCAGCTTTGACCCCCACAATGTAAAGGATGTTCCACCCTTACCCTTTGCTTTGACTGATTCACAACAGAAAGCTTTGCTCGAAATCGCGGACGACATGGCACAAAAAACTCCGATGCGTCGCCTCCTGAACGGTGACGTAGGCGCCGGCAAAACGATCGTAGCTTTTATTGCTTGTTGGCATGCTCTTCAACATAGCGTAAAAGCGGTGATGCTTGCGCCAACCACCGTACTGGCACAGCAACATTATCGTAATTGGTTGGCTATATTTCCGACCCCGAACAGTTTTTTGTTTACATCGGGGGCTATATGGCACGGCGATGAAAAAATCAATCGATCCGAGGCGCTGCGCCGGCTTACAAGCACCGCCGCCGCATTTGTTTGTGGTACTCATGCGGTGTTGCATCAAGACCTCGAATTAACTGTTGGAGTGGGCTTAGTAGTAGTAGATGAGCAACATCGCTTTGGAGTGATGCAGCGAGCGATGCTTGGCACAGGGCGTAGTGCTGTGGTCCCGCATCTCCTTTCCCTCTCGGCTACCCCCATTCCCCGTACCGCCGCGTTAGTATTGTACGGCGATCTGGAGATCTCGGTATTACCGGAAAAACCAGTTGGGCGTATCCCCGTTATTACCAAGCTTGCCAGAGAGCGCAGTAGACCATACGTATATCAATTTGTTGATCAACTACTAGCGCGTGGTGAGCAAGCATTCATTGTGTGCCCGATTATTGGCGCAGATACAAAAAACGATAGTGGGCAACTCCTGATGTTGGAAGAGCGAGCAGCAGTAATCGATGAGTACGATCGATTGAAAAGCACTATTTTTACGCATCGTCGTATTGGGTTGTTGCATGGCCGGCTGAAACAGGCCGAAAAGGATGCAGTACTCAATCAGTTTCGCCTGGGAGAATTGGATATTTTGGTCACTACATCGGTGATCGAGGTGGGTGTCGACGTACCAAACGCGTCCGTAATGATGATTGAAGGATCGGAGTTTTTTGGCCTAGCCCAGTTGCATCAACTGAGAGGCCGGGTTGGCCGGAGCACACAGCAATCATACTGTTTTTTGTTTGCCGGAAACTGGTCCGAAAAAGTACGCAACCGTCTTGAACTGATGACAACTCATGCTGACGGCTTTACATTGGCCGAAAAAGATTTAGCGTTACGTGGGCCGGGTGAGCTGTACGGCACGCTACAGGCCGGCCTACATCCATTTCAATACGCAACATTGTCAGATAGTAATCTGGTACAGACTGCCAGGCAGATCGCTGATGATGTGTTAGTCAATTTGCACCAAGGTGATAATGGCCCGTTGCGGCAACTGATCCTGGCCAAAGCACGTAGTTTGCATAGGGAATAGGGATACTTTGTGGTATAATATGCTTAAGAAGTGGGTCATTGATGCAAAAATTATTTGATTCTTTAGAAAAGCATCGCATCATCATTGGTTCCGTGATTGGAGTAGCGCTCTTAGGCGTCGGAGCATTATTGGTTTGGATCGATTGGCATCCGCCCACAACGCAAGTAGTGACGACTAAGCGCACTACAAGCTCCAGTCAACCAAGTGCGCAAGCTGCATCGTTGCAATCAACTGCCGCAACGTCGCTTAAGACGGCTCACGCAGTTTCAGGCAACACGGTGCAAGGAGTAGTGAATATTAATACAGCGAGTGCTGCTGAGCTTGATTCCCTACCTGGGATCGGGCAAACCTATGCGGCGCGCATTGTGGATTATCGCGCCAAGCATGGGCGTTTTTTAACAACTCATGATATTGTAAAGGTGCAGGGCATCGGTGAAGGTATTTACAGCAAAATAAAGGCAAAAATTACAGCGGGGGAGTAGACATGCGGATGTGGTGGAATGGCAGACACGATAGCTTTAGGAGCTATTGGAGGCAACTCCGTGGAGGTTCAACTCCTCTCATCCGCACCATTCGACTCGCGGTAGCTCGCTCATGGCCTTCGGCCACTATTCTGGCACTGTCGTGTGTTATCGTCATATTGATTCTAGGGATGGCACATCATGCTCTTGCCCAAGCGACGAATCAAAATCTTTTCAAACTCGATGCCAGGTATGATGATGCAAAAAAGCAAGTGGTGATCACGGCGCAAAACCCCCCAGCGGGCTATACCACATTTTTACTTGCACGCGATCAATCAGGCTTTAGTATCATCCGGTGTGATTTAACCAACACTGTTCCTCCACTAGTGGGAAATGCATATCAAATTGAGATTGGCCCTACGTACTGTGATGCCAGTGGGGGTGCGGGCAATACGTATGCGTACACCTTAACTGCCAGCGGTTCAAACCAGCCAACTAAAACCCTGACAGCATCAGTAACACTTGGTACCGGTAGCGGGGGGACTACCACTGGAAGCAGTTATAAACCGTTATTTGGCACGCTCGATTTAAATACATTCATTTCGCAGATGATTACCTGGGTCACCTTACGCATTGGGCCTTCGTTGGTAGCGCTGATGATTCTGTATGCTGGTTTTGAGTACATCACTTCAAAAGGTAATGAGCAAACCATCAAGGCGGCAAAAGACCGCATCTTTGGTTCAGTAATCGGGTTCATCTTACTGATGCTCGTTGGAACGATTATGCGTGCCTTATTTTTGTAAAACCGCGTCCACCGTGCCGTCGACAGGGTTATAGGTCAAAACACGATTGATTGGGTCCGCCGGAATGGATTGTACATAGTGCTTTTGTACCAGCTCGTCGAGAGAGGCCGGAAACCGTCCTTGGCGCGCTCTAAAGGCGCTGACAACACCCTGAAGATCATCAAGCAGTTGATAGTGATCAACGAAGTTTTGTGCTCGGGATTTAAAATAATCATTGGTGCTTTGATCAGCTAAGCTTTGAAAGATATGCTTTGCGGTGTCTCGATCGTGGCTGCGATCATACTGCACCGCACTTAAGAATTTCGCCACAGCAGGAGCACCCGGCTTTTGACTGGCGCGGGTGTAGGCGGAAGCTGCGGCACCGTAATCCTTTTTATTGATGTAGTAGATCGTACCTTCGTCGTACGGAATCTCCCAACTATCTGGTAGGTTGTGCTCTCCTTGTTGCAAAATCGTCAGGGCTTGATCAGCAAAACCCTCGTTAGGCATCACGATGCCGGCAAAGCTGTAGGGATAATTAAATTTTGGGTCGACGGTAATGATTGCATTGATCAAATCGGGCAGCTTTCGGTAGGTGCCATTTGGATCACCGCCGCCGTAGTACTGGATGGTTTGCAGCCATAAAAAATCGGCGATTGCGGTATTAAATCCGAAGGTAGCATGTTGTAGTAAGGCCACGCTCGGTACCGTTGGCTCGATAAATTGATTATAGGTAATTGATTTTACCAGGGTGACGATTTGCGTCGCGCGGCTTTGGTCATATAGTCGCTGTACCCCATAGACCATTGCAAATAACCCAAACATAATCAGCCACGGGACAGTCACTGCGCGCCAGCGCATTATAACTCCTGTTTTTTGAGTGCCAGTGCGGCTAGATACAAGAAAACACTACAAAAAATTGCGGTGTAGGCAATTACCAGTGCCACTTGAGACGTCTCAGGCTTTAGGTGATAGACGGCGTCGTTTCGAAGATTAAATTTTTCTAAATTAGGCAAGACATAGTAAATTGCTTGAAAAAGATAGCGACCTCCGGCATTGCTATTTTTGGCTAGGGCAACCACACTGGCGCTTGAGTGACCAATCAAAAATAGTGCGACGGTGTAAATAGTGCTCATTACACTTGAAGTAAAGCTAGAAAAACACACAATCATGGCGGTCAGCACCAATAGTTCCAAAAAGATGTAGAAAATCGACATGACCAATGCAGCATCAATGGCGTGCCAGCCAAGGCGGAAGCTTAGTACGGCGCCGAAAACTAGGCCCATCAGCAGTACTAATGTGCCAATGGTTAGACTTAAGCCATAGAATTTACCAACCACAAACCACCATCGTTTTAAGGGGCGAGCAAGAATGGTGTACGCCGTGCGTTGATCGAGTTCCTTGGCGATAGCGCTACTGCCAATAAACAGCGTGATGATGACACCAAAAAAATAGATGCCGAGCAGGCCTAGGTCAATGATGATCTTGGCATCTTGATCGAGTGAAATCGAGCCCAAAAAGATCGTACCTCCGAGCAGCAGTAGCCCAAATACCAAAAGGCTCAGCAGAATGCGATCACGGATGCTTTCTCGAAACGTCGCTATTGCAATAGTTTGTATAACGTTTGGCATGGTATTAAACTTTGCTGGTTGATTTTGACTGTTTTTGCATGGTATCCGCATCACGAGTGCGTTCAATACGATTAACAAAATACTGTTCGAGTGATTGATTTTTAGGAACGATATGTGCCAACACGCCGGCTTCAATCAATGTTCCGCGATCGATAATACCGACAGAGTCGCACAGTTCTGCAACATCACTCAAAATGTGTGAATTAAAAAAAATCGTTTTATGCTGTTTTTTTAAGTCCAACAGCAGCTTTTTCATTTCAACCCGGCCTAATACATCCAATCCATCAAAAGGCTCATCGAGCAGTAGTAACTGGGGCTCATGTACTAAGGCACAGGCTAGACCGACCCGCTGCATCATCCCCTTAGAATACTGGCGAATGCGGCGATGTTTGTCGTCCCCTAAACCTACTTGATCGAGCAAGCGGTTCGCTTCATGGTTGGCTTGTAGGTTGGTTAACCCAGTGAGGCGGCCGTGCATTACAATGTATTCGAACGCAGAGAGATAACGATAGAGGGTAGGATTTTCCGGTAGGTATCCAATAGTGCTTGCTGCAGTTAGGCTGCCTGCGTGCTGACCAAACACCTCTACAGTGCCAGACGTAGGGTATGCTAGACCCAAAATAATTTTCATGGTCGTAGTTTTGCCGGCCCCGTTTGGCCCCAGGAAGCCAAATACTGATCCTTTCGGCACTGTGAACGATAGGTCTTTGATTGCATTAATATTGTCGTAGGATTTATTCAAACCCCGTATTTCGAGTGCGTACTTCAATTGGCGGTTCCTTTTCGTGCTGTACTGTATTTTAGCGGTGAACATGCTAAAATTCAAGTTCAATTATGAAACCGAACCTCATTATTTTAGCCGGCGCGACTGCAAGCGGCAAAACCGCGCTCGCTGGAGAGCTTATCAAGCGCTATCCTCTAGAGATCATCTCAGCCGATTCGCGACAAGTGTATCGAGGGCTCGATATTGGTACGGGCAAGGATAAATCCATTCCCCAGCATATGATAGACGTAGTCGATGCGGGTCAGATGTTCTCGGTTTCACAATATAACAACATGGCTCTGCCGATGCTTGATCAAATTCGAGACCGCGGGAACATTCCACTGGTAGTAGGTGGTACCGGTTACTATATTGATGCATTGATGTTTGAGCGGTCACATAATGCCACCCCGCCAAATCCGCAGATTCGGGCTCAGCTTGAGCATTTCAGTAATGCAGAGTTGCTTGAAGAAATTCAAAAAACAGATCAACGTACCGTAACCACCATTGACCGCCAGAACCGCGTCAGATTGCTCAGAGCCCTAGAGGTGATTCACCAGACAAAAAAGCCGCTTGCGCCACTACATAAGGTTGTAAGAGCGGGTCTGAAGATAGGTCTGTATGTATTAGATATTCCACGAGTTGAACTCTATCAAAAAATCGATTTGCGTGTTGAGCAGCGTCTGCAGGCCGGAATGGTGCAGGAGGTGGAGGGATTGTTTCGATCTGGCGTCTCAGCTGATTGGCTGATTGGGCTTGGGCTTGAATATCGCTTCATCACGCAATATTTACGGAACCGTCATTCTGGGGAGCGAAGCGACTCCAGAATCGACAATGATTCTGGTCAAGGGACGTCTGACGTCCCAAGCCAGAATGACAATCGGGTTTACAATGAAATGGTGCAGCGCCTCAAGTTTGCGATCCATGCCTATGCCAGACGTCAGATCTCATATTTCCGCCGCTGGCCAAATGCACAGTGGCTTAGTGCAGATTCGATTAATGCCCAAATCGCAGAGTTGACTGTTATGAAATAGAATTAGAATACAATGAACAAAAGGCCTAAGGAAGTCTGGCTAATTGTCTGAGTAGGAATTAGGTCGTATGTTTTGCTTCGAGACGCTCGCGAATATGCTGTGAAATGCGAGCCAGATCGTTATCGGTTTTGACAAAGTAATCATAGGCGCCCAGCTCAGCCGCTTCAGTCATTTTTTCGGGTCCACTGACGTTTGTTAACAGGATTACGTGGACTTTTTTACCCCATTCGCTTTTGCGTAAATCGCGCAACATGCTGATACCATCTTTGATAGGCAAGATAATATCAAGCAAAATCAATTGCGGGTGCTCTGCATTGGCAACGGTTAATCCCTCCTCGCCGTCTCCAGCTTCGAGCACCGCGAATCCGCTATCTTCTAGTTCCTCTTTGAGAGCAGTGCGCAGAGGCCGCTCATCTTCAACGATCAATATGGTGTATTTGTGCATGCGGTCCTTAGCGTTAATTATTTTACGATATCACGAACTAAACGTTGATGCCATGTGTATCGGTACGCACATTCACTGGCTCCAGTACTAAGCCCTCACGTACCACCTTAGTAGCTGACGGAATTGCAACAAAGAAGGTAGTACCCTTAGATTCCTTTGATTCGAACCAAATTGATCCACCGATTGCATCAAGAATTGATTTTGTGATGTAGAGGCCAAGACCGGTGCCGCGGGTATCTTTTTTACTGACGTTGTCGGCCCGGAACAATTTAGTGAACAGTTTGCCCTGCTGATCGCGTGGGATACCGTAGCCGGTATCGCTGACCTTTATCAAAATGGTGTTACGTACAGTTTTAGAGCTGCTTGATGTTTTTTCGCGAATAATTGAGACAGTCATTACAATTTTTCCATTGTCTGGGGTGTATTTGATTGCGTTCGACACAATGTTTTGCACCACGATTCTGATCAGATTTGGATCACATGTAATCATCGGCAGATTCAATTGATAGCGCGCGGAAAATTGTAATTTTTTCGCATTGATAGCACTTGCCAGGTCGGCGAGAGCGGTCTCGATCAGTGTTTTGACGTTCAGTTCTACTGGTTTTATAGCAAACGATCCCAGTTCAATGCGCGATACGTTTAACAGTGCATTAATGAGATCGATCATGCGCTGGTTGGCGAAGCCAATTTCGTTCATATAGCGAATTTTTTTTGGCGTCAATGTGCTCCGATCTTTTTTATTAAATAATTCAACGTACCATTTGACCGTTGCAAGGGGAGTTCGGAGTTGATGTGAAGCGAGCGACACAAATTCGGATTTTGCCCGATCGATCTGTTTTTCGGTCGTAATGTCGCGGAAGATTAAAATAATACCAATTACCTTGTTTTTTAGAATTACTGGGGAAGCTGTTGCTGCAACCGCGAAGCGCGTATTGTCGCGTCGGACGTAGTAGTAATCATTCAACGTTACTTGCTTGTTGGTTTTCCTTGCAATACTGAATGGTCGGGCCTTGACCGGTATCACATGTCCTTGTTCATCGACCATCCGAGCTACCTCGTCAAAACGTTTACCGATAGGGTTATGGGTACTGGTCCAGCCAAGCATGAGCTTTGCCTGATTATTCATTAATTGAATGCGGCCCGTTGTATCGGTAGCAATCATGCCTTCGCCAATACTGGAAAGCAGGGCTTCGTCTTGCGCTTTTTCATGCTCAACATTTATTTTTTCGCGCTTGATTTTGGCTGCTGCAATCATTAACGAATGCTGTGCTTGTTCGAGTAGTTTATTTTGCCGTTCTATCGCCTGAATGCGAGCCGTATCGGTCATCACCACCACATATCCAGGGTTTTCACCTGCCTCACTCTTAATTCTTGAGGCAGATATAATGACCGGAATAATGCGCTTATCTGTGGCAATGATCTCACTATTTTTTGTTTCGATCAGGCGATGAGCTTTCAGCGGCTCCATCAGGTGCTGTCGCACGAAAGTGTAGGTGTCTTTTGAGGGGAATATGGAATCAAACGTCAGTCCGAGCAGGCCTTGCGGTGCCACTTGTAGCAACTCTTCAGCACGCTTATTTACATATTCGATATGGTAGGTATCGTCCAGGACCATTACAATCTCGTTCATTGCCTCAAGAATGTGAAAGGACACGCTGGCCACATTGAAACTAAACAAATTATAGCGCAGCACAGCATAGGCTACTACTAACGCCATGATGCTCGTCAGCAAAACAGCAGTCGGCAAGACGTTGATATTGAGGATTGGTAAAATGCCGTCTGTAATGGTGCCTCCAATCAGTGGAATTAATACACCAACGATCATCAGCAGCGCTTGACGCCGTTGCACCAGATGCTGGCTCCCTCGGTATCGGTGCATTAACACAACGAGGGCACTACAAAATAGTGACTCAATCCAGACGAGCGCGATCCAAAAATAAGGACCATTTGGGATAGACCATCCCCAGGCTGTCATAATGGCTTGGCTTGGATCATGTCCAACGATCGTGTTCGTTGAAAAAGTCACGAATAAGAGCAGTAGTGTAGTGAAAGCCAGCCCGACGATATTTCGTGAATATTTTAATACTATTTCGAAGTGAGAGAATAAAGCAGCAAAAACAAAAAAGGGTAGCGCGACGGTGATCCACGCTATCGGTGCTAGGCTATTCCAAAATAGGGCTCCTTCAGGTGTCGCACAAAGTCGTTGCATCATCTCGCAGATGGCCCAAAAGATAATGCAAAATAAAAAGATACAAAAAGAGACGGTATCAACCGTTTTGCTCTGCGCGCGGTAGATCACCAATAGCAGCAACAGGTTACTCAAGATTGCCAACGCTGAAGCTAAGGCATATACATTGTATTGCAGATCAAAAGCTGCGCTGTAGTGGTGCGGAAACACGTAGACAAACAAAAATACACAAATACCAGCCGCAACTATCTGAATTAATTGAGGAACAACACGCCGAGTAGCCATAGCTCAAACTCTTTGACCGACTATAATTTAAGATGGGTTTTATGCGCCCATCTTAAATTGTATGCTTTTTGTATTTGATACGCTACTAGTACTGATGGTATTTTTAAGGAAACGCTACTGAATTGATTCAGGAGAGCGAGGATGTGAGCCGTGGTGCCTGCGCCGGTTTACTAAGGCAATACGGTTGATATTGCGTTCAATTAAACCAAGAGCATGAGCTAGTTCAATATCGGTTTGCGCTGTTTCTTTCATTGCTTCAGCATCACGCTTGGCCTGCTCTGCACGAGCAAGATCAATCTCATCCACATGCTCAGCTCGGTCAGCCAGTACCACCACTTCTTTTGCATTCACTTCAGCAAACCCTCCATAAACAGCAAAGTGATCTTCTCGGCCGCCTTTTTTTGTGCTAATTTCGCCGGTTTGGAGCACCGTCACAAGGTCAAGATGATGCGGTAACACACCAATTTGACCGCTTGTAGTCGGAAGTTGCACCTCGTCTACTTCAGACTCGGCCACAACTTTATCTTGGCTAATAAGGGAGAATGTGATCGACATTGGTTTTTTTAGGTAGTAGGTCGTAGATTGAAGCCACAAAGAATTGCCTTACTTGCTACTGCTCATCTCCTTCGCGCTTTTTTCGACTTGTTCTAGCGTTCCGGCCATATAAAATGCTTGTTCCGGTAACTCGTCGTACTTGCCTTCTAATATCGCTTTGAAGTCTTTGATTGTTTGTTCGAGTGGCACATAGGCTCCCGGTCGGCCGGTAAATACCTCAGCCACGTGAAATGGCTGTGACAAAAACTGTTGGATCTTACGTGCTCTTGTAACAGTTAACTTATCTTCTTCTGATAGCTCGTCGATACCCAAAATCGCAATGATATCTTGCAACTCTTTGTAACGCTGCAATACTTTCTGAACACCGCGAGCCGTGGTGTAGTGCTCTTCACCGACTATCAACGGGTCAAGAATATTTGATGTAGAATCGAGTGGATCAACGGCTGGATAAATACCGAGTTCAGCCAAACCTCGAGAGAGCACCACTGTTGAGTCAAGATGAGCGAACGTGGTAGCAGGGGCTGGGTCGGTTAAATCATCGGCAGGCACGTACACAGCCTGGACGGAAGTAACTGACCCCTTGGTGGTCGAGGTAATGCGTTCTTGGAGCTGTCCCATCTCGTACGCCAGCGTGGATTGATATCCTACAGCAGATGGGATACGGCCAAGCAACGCTGAAACCTCGGATCCGGCTTGTGTGAAGCGGAAGATATTATCGATAAACAGCAGCACGTCGCTACCTTGATCCCTAAAATATTCCGCCAGAGTTAATCCAGTTAACCCAACGCGCTGCCTGGCTCCTGGTGGCTCATTCATTTGACCAAATACCAAAGCAGTTTTGTCGAGCACGCCAGATTCTTCCATCTCGTGATGTAAGTCATTTCCCTCGCGAGTGCGCTCGCCTACACCGGCAAAAATCGAATATCCACCATGCTCAGCCGCAATATTGCGGATCAGCTCAGTAATAACGACCGTTTTGCCAACTCCTGCCCCTCCAAACAAACCAACTTTTCCGCCCTTGGTAATTGGAGCAATTAAATCAATCACTTTAATACCGGTTTCCAAAATTTCGGTTTGAGTATTTTGTTCCGTCAAAGTAGGAGCAGGACGATGGATCGGATATCTTTCCTTTGTTTTGGGGGCCTCTTTTCCATCAATTGGCTCACCAACCACGTTAATCATCCGCCCCAACATCTCTTTTCCGACCGGTACCGAAATCGGTGCGCCGGTGTTGTCTACTCCCAGACCACGTTGCAGCCCTTGGGTATCTCCCATGGCGATGGTACGAACGCTGGTAGCCGAAAGATGCTGTACCGTCTCCAATATGACCCGCCCACCGGCGTGGTTTATTTCAAGGGCGTCTAATACATTCGGTAGGTTTTTTGTAAATTCGACGTCTACGACTGGTCCAATAATTTGAGTGATGATTCCTTGATGCATTGCTACTCCTCTAATGCGGTGATTGAGCTTGAGATTTCAGCCATCCCGGTTGTAATTGATGATTGACGAATACTGTTGAAGGTGAGAGCAAGATCTTCCAGCAGATCAGAGGCGTTGTCGGTGGCGTTCCGCATCGCCACCATACGACTGGCAAACTCTGATGCAGTGCTTTCTAAAAGCATTTGCAAAAACAATTGATCTACCAGGCGCGGCAATACTGTTTCCAGAAGCTCCGTGCTGCTTGGTTCGAACAGCGTTTCAGTGACCTGCTGCTGACTGTCTTGTTGCTGACTGATCTCTGGGTGGATACTGAGGGGCAAGAGAGGCTTGATGATTGGCTTTTGTACCAAGGTAGACTGAAAATGGTTATACGCCACCAGCACCGCATCATACGTCTTGTGCAAAAAATCAGTGCGGGCTAGCAAGCTAATTGGGCGAGCGTACAAACTGTTGATCTGGCTTGGCGCGTTGGTGAATGTGGCAGCGATATTGAGGTTAAATCGTTTACAAAGAGCAACTCCTTTTTTTCCGATGATCACTATCCTCGTGGCGGCTGATGATGCCTGAATAAATCGGACAGTTTCGCGTACTAAGCTCGCGTTTAAGCCCCCGGCCAGTCCACGGTCAGAGGTCACCATGATGATGAGCTGATTCTTAATCGGACGAATTTCAGTGAGCGGGTGCGGCTCCGCTCCTCGCATGTCCAGGCTCTTCGCCAGCACATCTGCACGTATGGCGTACGGACGAGCACCGAGTACGGCACTGCTCGCCTTATGCATCTTCGCCGCAGCAGTTAACTCCATTGCCTTAGTGATCTGTGCAACGTTGCTGACCGATTTAATGCGTCGTTTAATTAAAAGAGTGTTGGGCATTTATTTTTCCAGCTAAGCCGAAGCTTCTTTAAATGCTTTGTGCAACTGTTTTAAGTCATCTTCAGCAATTTTTTCTGTCGTCACTAATGAATCAATTACGGCAGGATTTTGTGATTGCAAGATGTGACGGAACGACTGCGCCACGGAATTAATATTCTCAATCGCAATGGTATCAAATAACCCTTCGGTAGCGGCCCAAACCAAGGCGATCTGCTCACCGGTGGGGATCGGGGAATACTGCGGTTGTTTCAAAAGCTCCGTCAAACGCGCTCCGCGATCTAATTGTTTCTTAGTTGCTTCATCAAGATCGGAACTAAATTGAGCAAAGGCCGCTAAACCGCGATACTGAGCTAGTTCAAGGCGCAATTGGCCTGCAACTTTCCGCATATTTTTTACTTGAGCCGCTCCTCCGACGCGAGATACCGATAAACCGACGTTCACCGCCGGGCGGATACCTTGATAAAACAAGTCGCTTTCCAGAAAAATCTGGCCATCAGTGATGGAAATGACGTTGGTTGGAATGTAGGCAGAAATATCACCAGCTTGTGTTTCAATAATTGGTAATGCGGTAATTGAACCACCACCGAAGTGTTTATTGAGGTTTGCCGCTCGTTCAAGTAGGCGTGAATGCAGATAAAACACATCACCCGGATATGCTTCTCGACCAGGTGGGCGACGGAGCAATAAGGACAATTGTCTATAGGCCCAGGCGTGCTTGGACAAGTCATCATAAACGACTAGCGCGTCCTCACCTTTACTCATAAAGTATTCGGCGATCGCGCAGCCCGCGTACGGTGCCAAAAACACCAGTGCAGCAGGATCGGAAGCACCAGCTACAACCACGATACTATTTTTCATCGCACCGCTTTCCTCAAGCTTGGCGATCAGTTTTGCAGTCTTTGATTTCTTTTGTCCGATCGCAACGTAAATTGAGATAACACCGCTATCCTTTTGGTTGATGATGGTATCGATTGCAATGGCAGTTTTACCAGTTTGACGATCTCCGATAATCAACTCTCTCTGCCCTCGGCCGATTGGAATCATGGCGTCGATGGCCAGGATTCCAGTCTGCAGCGGTCTATTGACTGATTGGCGCGTAATCACTCCTGGGGCAATTTTTTCAATCTGCATCTGCATGTCGGTTTTAATATCACCTTTTCCATCAATCGGCTCACCTAATGGGTTCACAACGCGTCCCAGCAATGCTTTTGAAGCAGGGATGCTCATCAATTGCTCGGTACGTTTGACAGTTTCACCGGCGCGTACTTTTTCGGCACCGCTCATGATAGCTACACCAACCCTGGCTTCTTCCAGGTTTAACACCAGGCCCCTCCCGCCGCTATCAAACTGCACTAATTCACCGGACATCACTGACCTAAGACCACTAATTACCGCTATTTCGTCAGCGACCGATAATACAGTGCCACGGTCAACCGTTTCTGGCCCATAGGTCAGGTTTTCTAATTTATTTGTTAGCTCGTCAATCAATGTGGCCATCTGAAATCCTTTCTGTTATGCCGCAAGTGCGGTTCCAAGCTGATGTAGTTGACCCGCCACTGTGTATTCATAGGTACTAGTCGGTGTCTGTATTGAGATGCCCCCGAGCAGGGAAGGGTCTACGTGGGTCATAACGATGGCGCCTTGTCCAAAGTGGCGCAAAAGTTTTGCACTAACATCTGAGCTTGACTGCGCAATGGTTACCTCAATGACTGGTATGTGCTCCGATTGTAGCAGACGACGGTAGGTTGTTGTGATGCGAGGCAACAGCGAGAGATCGTTATTGCGGAGCAGTGCACTCAAGAGCAATTGAATTGACTTCGGGCATCGGTGCTGATGCAGCAACGTCGTTAGTGCAGAGGGGGAAGCAGTTTTTAGTAGCTGCTTCCGCTGCTGCAGCAGTTGGCTAAGCGTCTCAAGCCATTCTATTTGCTTGGCATGAGTGGCTTTTTGATCGATCAAGTATGTTTTTGTATAGGTATATGGATCTAACATATTATTTTTTGATTCTTTGCAGGGTTTTGGTGGCGTAGTCTTCGGTGATATCAACTGGCATACGTTCTTGCAGGATAGCGCGCGTGGCTCGTACCACCAACTCAGCCACGCTCTGTTCGATTTGTTTTTTCATTACGCGTGCTTGCTCGCTCATTCGTTCTTCGGACTGGCGTACGATGATGTGCGCACGCTCAGTAGCTGTTTTTATCATTTCGCCTTCGCGTGCTTTGGCTCGTTCTTCTGCACGAACAAGCAATTGCTCAGCTTCAAGGCGTGCCTGATGGAGTACTGTACGCTCCTGCTCGGCGATCGCCGCTAACTTTTGCTCGATCTCGGCTGCGTTTTTGAGGCTCTCGGCTATCTTCGCCCGCCGTTCATCCAGAACAGCAAGTAGCGGCCGATACAAAATTTTGTTGAGCAAATAGAGCAAAATCACGAAATTAATCGTGCTCGCAACTAACAATCTCCATTCAACTCCAAATGAGCTTAAAACGTCCATCTAACCTCGTGTAATAATTTAGGCGCGAAAAGCAAGCAGCAAGGCGTAAATCGCGATAGCCTCGGCAAAAGCCATACCAAGCAACATCGGAACCAAAACCTTACTCGAACTTTCTGGGTTTCTTCCGATCGCCTCCATCGCTTTCATCCCGATCAATCCCACCGCAATACCAGGGCCGAATCCACCGATTGCAATAATCAGTCCTCCGGTGATAGTAATGGTCATACAACTCCTTTCATTTATGTATGTGTTTCATTTATTGGTTCAGTAATGATGCTAAAAAATACCAGGCTTAAGAGGGAGAACACGGCTGCTTGGACCAGTCCCACAATCGTTTCAAGCAACAAAAATGGTACTGGGGCAATGTATGCCAGCATGCCCGAGATAGTGTGAATCACCACTTCGCCAGCGTATACATTTCCGAACAACCGGAATGATAATGAAACCACTTTGACAAATTCAGATATCACCTCCAAAAAGCCCACAAACGCCCCAATCAGGATACCTAATAGCAAGAATGCGATGCCACCATGAAGTGGGTTATGAAAATAGTGTTTGATATACCCGTAAATACCTTTGTAGCGTAGCCCAAAGTACTGTGTTAACACTACGGTGATTAACGCGAGAGCAAGAGTGGTATTGAGATCGGCTGCGACTGAGCGGAATAGAGGCACAAACCCGGTTCCGTCATGGTGAATAAAGCCAACTGCCCCGAGTCCGGGAACCAGCCCAAACCAGTTCGAAAGTAAGATGAACAAAAATAGAGTAGCCACAATCGGAAAAAAAATGTGCGCCCGTGATTCGCTGACCGATTTACAGAGATCGAACAGCGTCTCAATAATAAATTCGGCAAAATTTTGCAAACGCCCTGGATTCGATGTAATGTTTCGAGTCACCAATAGGGCCCCAATTATCAAACTGGACATCACCAACCAAGCCATTAACAACGAATTAGTAATCGGAAAGGAGCCGATATGACCGATTACTTCAGGGGCTAATGAAATCTCCACTAAGAACCTCGTTTGCTGGTACAGTTGATCATCAATTTACTCATAATATTCAGTCGTCAGTTTAACATTTTTAGGATTGATTGGCAAGGACGACGGATTGACGATCATTTATGCTTTGCGATGCTATAATAAGTACTATAATAAATAGATAAAAGATGTGCCCCCGGCTTATAAAAGATCCTGGATGATCTAATGATTCAATTTGATGCATCGACACTCCTCCTAGCCTTTTCTGGTCTACTGCTGCTCACGCTCATTACTATTCAGATAGCGCTGCGGCAGAGGGGAATCACCGCACAGCGTCAATTTGAGCAGCATAAAACCGAATATCTTGCCTTATCAGCGCATTACTTTTTAACTCCTCTATCTGTAATTAAAGGCACCATCGCTGAGTTACTCGATCCGAGTGCGCCCATTAATAGCGTCTCCGAAAGACAGAGACACTATAGCGTGATTCAAGCGAATACGAACCGTTTATTGCTGATGGTACAAAACATTACTACTGCTACTAGTATCGATGCTCTGCAACTGAAAGCCAACTTCGCACCGGTGGACGTGCTCGGTCGCATTGAGGACTGCATTGCAGATGTGCACGCACTGGCAACACAAAAAAATATTACGATTCATTTTCATCGGCCAGAAAGCGGAACGATTGATCAGATTGATGCTGATGGGGAGAAAATACATCAAGCGATCGGCAATATTTTGGATAACGCGGTAAAATTTACGCCGGCCGGTGGCCACATTGAGGTGACGTGCGAACGTACTACAACACACTATGTGATCAAAATAGCAGATTCTGGTGTGGGAATTGATGCAAGTGAGCTCTCCAAGCTGTTTACCCGATTTCATCGCGGCACCGATTATCTTAATTTGGATTATGAGGGAATGGGACTGGGGTTATATATTGCAAAGTACTTACTTGAAGCAAATCGAGGCGGCCTAGCAATAGAAAGTAAAAAAGGGCAGGGTACTCTAGCCACGATCTCTTTACGCTTGAGTTAATTTACCCTATTGTCTAGGACGTAGCGTTGCACTGCAAATATGGGAGCAATTTATGTCCATCTCGCGGGTACAGTCGATAGCGGTGCTGGGACTTCAGGGTATTGAAGTGATGGTAGAGGCAGATCTTGGTCTCGGGTTACCGACGTTTGCCGTAGTCGGATTGGGTGATAAAGCGGTGGATGAGGCGAAAGAACGAGTGCGTTCAGCGTTTAAGAATTCTCATCTCTCATTCCCACAGCACCGCGTGACCGTCAATCTTGCTCCGGCGGATCTCAAAAAATCTGGTACATATTACGATCTGCCGATCGCGGTGGCTATTGCTGCAGCGCAGGGTATTCTTGAGGTGACGGATGTACAGAGCTCAGCTTTCTTAGGTGAATTGTCACTAAGTGGTGAGGTTCGGGCAGTGCCAGGTGTGCTGCCTGCGGCACTGTTTGCGGAAGAACACGGTTGGAAAGCGCTGTATGTGCCTGCAGAGAACGCGCGTGAAGCTGCCATGGTTGAAGGGATTGTAGTCTATCCGGTTAAGACGCTTCGCGAATTATATTTACATATTCGCGGTGAGCAAAAAATAATGGCACTGCCTGCTACTCGCCTTCAAGCCAAAACGAGTACAGAGGGCACTATTGATTTACGTCGCATCAAAGGTCAGCGTCAGGTAAAGCGTGCATTAGAAGTCGCAGCAGCCGGTGGGCATAACATGTTGATGTCAGGCCCACCGGGCAGTGGCAAAACACTATTAGCCAAAGCGTTGTGCGGCATTTTACCTTCACTATCACGGGACGAAATTTATGAGGTAACTAAGATCTATAGCATCGCTGGGTTGCTCAGTCCGGATCAGCCGCTGATGACGCATCGGCCCTACCGATCACCGCACCACACTGCTAGCCTCATTTCATTAATTGGTGGAGGGCAGTGGCCGCGTCCAGGAGAGATAAGCCTTGCCCATCGAGGTGTGCTGTTTTTGGATGAATTGCCCGAATTCCCACGTTCATTGGTTGAAAGCCTGCGTCAGCCTTTGGAAGACGGCGAGGTCACGGTATCCCGGGCTGCGGGGTCAATTAATTTTCCGGCAAAGTTCATTATGCTGGCCACTCAGAATCCTTGTCCTTGTGGTTACTTGTATGATACTGCGAAGCAGTGTACCTGCTCGCCATCAGAAATTCGACGATACATGCGCAAACTTTCAGGTCCGTTGTTAGATAGAATTGATTTGCACGTCACTGTGCCACGAGTTCCCTCTGAAGATTTGTCATTATCGATCAGCACCGAAGATTCGTCAGCGGTGGTGCGGGGGCGGGTGGAGGCGGCACGCACAATCCAACAGGATCGGCTAAGAGGTACAGGACTAACTAACAACGCAGAGATGAGACTTCAGGAGCTCGAGCAGTACTGTGACATTGATCAGCAGGCACACCTCATGCTTGGTCAGGCCATAGATCGGTTGGGCCTATCTGCACGGTCGTATCACCGTACATTAAAGGTGGCGCGGACAATCGCTGATTTGGCAGGTATTGAAAAAATTGCAATACCCCATATTGCTGAAGCTTTGCAATTTAGAGAAAGCAACTACGCTCCACTCTAACTTACGGGACGATATGGAGTAGGCTTTGCAACCGTGCCCCAAGCACATCAAGATAACCAGATTGATGACTGGTTAGGGTGACTACACTGAGCATTATTAAGAGACCAATAAATATCAGCCCGATAAAGCGTAATTCACGAAAGTAAGAGTGACTGGGTGTGGATGCTGTCGGCCCAGGCATTGGTGTCACTACCTCGGCTGTACCCCCGTCGGTGATTGCAGTTGAAGGACTTTGAATCGCCGCAATGGCTGATGAAGCAGCGTTTTTTTGGTGCTTAAACCTTTTTTTGTGTTTTTTACTCATAATATCCTTAATAGTAAACGCTTATTTGCTCAAAGTGTAGCCGAATGCGTTCTTTTACACAAGATCGTTTTTGTGATAGAATAGCGGGTGATGCGAGAGTAGTTCAGTGGCAGAACGTCTCCTTGCCAAGGAGAAGGTCGGGGGTTCAACTCCCCTCTCTCGCTCCACGCTTACGCGAACAGGTAACAATTAACAATTTACAGTTAACAACAAAGCTTCTTATTCATACTGTCCGTTAAAAGTTAATTGTTAACTGCCAATTGTTGTTTTATGGCGTGTTGGCCGAGTGGTTAGGCAGGGGTCTGCAAAACCCCCTACGGCGGTTCAATTCCGCCACGCGCCTCCAAGGTCTTGAAATACTAATTACATTGACATAAATCTGTATTAATTACGAAAGGATATCGTGCAACAGGTGTTACTTGCTGTTCAGGCTATAATCTCAATTATTCTGATCGTCGTTATTTTATTGCAGCAAAAAGGCTCCGGTCTCGGTGGAGCGTTTGGGGGAGAGGGAAACGTCTATCGTACACGCCGTGGCTTAGAGCGTGGATTGTTCACCATGACTATTATTTTAGGGGGTTTGTACGTTATTGTCGCTGGATATAGCGTGTTTTTTGCAAAATAGCGTTATTTTTTTGAAATTACCCCTATGCAATCCTTTTTTGACCGTGTACGTCAATTATCAATAGTTCGCCTGATAGCTCGGATAGTAACGCGAATTGCGTACCTACCGCACGTGCTGCGTCCACGTGAGCGCGCCACAGTCAGCGTGCTGCTTGTCGTAGTGATTTTATCAGCGGTAATATTATTTTTCGGACGGACTGGAACAAAACCGGCTTATGGTGGCACGTTTACTGAAGGGTTTGTTGGTCAACCCCGATTCATTAATCCGCTTTTGGCTTCGTCCGATGCTGATCGCAGCATTAGTCAATTAGTTTATTCTGGTCTCACCACGCTTGATTCCAAGGGGAATGTGATTCCTGATCTGGCTGACCATTGGGTAGTTAGCGACGATGGTAAAACGTATACTTTTTTCCTTCGCAACGATGTGCTATGGCATGATGGGCAAAAAATGACCGCTGCCGACGTAATCTACACCGTGAATCTGATTAAAGATCCATCGACCAACAGTGCTTACCTTGGGACATGGAAGGATATTACTGCTGAAAGTAGGGGGGATACTACGGTAGTATTTCACCTGAAGGATCCATTACCAACCTTCCCATGGTATAGCAGCGTTGGTATCGTACCGGCCCATATTGATAAGCGTAATTTAAGTACCTCATTTGTTGGCACCGGACCTTATAAATACAGTAAAGTGCGGATGCAAGGAGGATTGATTCAATCGCTAGTACTGGTGCGCAATTCCCATTGGTACGGGGCGCATTTGCCGTATTTGGACGCTGTTGAATGTTGGTTTTACTCTGATAACAACGCTCTTAAGGCGGCCGTGGGTGGGCAAAAGATTTTGGCTGCACTTGGCAATTTCGACGACCGTCGAGTCGTGAGCTACCCAATTGAGCTATCGCAGGGAACAACGGCGTTTTTGAACTCACAGAGTACTGTATTAACCGATATTGCAGTGCGTAAAAAAATTATTACTGCCTCCGCCTCATTTAATCCGCCCATCACACTTTCGGTAGTCGCGGACACTCGCATTGCCAATGATGGTGGGCTACAGCACCTGTTGCAAGATTGGCAAAAACGCGGGATAAGTGCAAAAGTGACTGAACAGGGCTTGGACACCATTCAAAAAGTAACCTTGCCGCAACATGCATATGATGTTATAGTAGTGCCGATCGAGCGTGGTCCGCAAGTTGATCCGTATGTGTATTGGCATAGCAGCCAGGCCGATGGCGCCGGCTTGAATTTTGCCCGATTGAAAAACAATGACCTTGATAAGCTAGTCAGTGATCAAAAGCGCAGTACAAACATTAGCGATCGCGCCATGCTGCTGCAAAAAATTGACCAACTGGTCAACGATCAGGCAGTTACGATACTGTTGTCACAGGACAGTGCAACCTATAGCGTGAGTAAAACGGTGCATCTGCAGTTGATCAATCAAAACAGCAGCCCGAGCGATCGATTTACCCTGTTTGATCAGTGGTATATTAAGACAAGAAGGTAACAGTAAACAGTTAACTGTTAACAATTAACGAAGATGGTTAATTGTTAACTGTTTTTGGTTTATTGTTCGTATAATGGGGATGTGGTGAAATGGCAGACACGCAGCGTTCAGGTCGCTGTGAGCGTTAAGCTCGTGGAGGTTCAACTCCTCTCATCCCCACCATTCGACTCGCTTCGTTCGCTCATGGCTTTCAGCCGTGAGATAAAGAAGCGTGGCGAATGCCCTGAGCTTAGTCGAAGGGCCATTATGAAATATTTTGTCTATATTCTTCGGAACCCGTCCGATAAACTCTATATCGGATATACAAGCTATATTCCTCAACGTTTGGATAGGCATAGATTAGGCGAAGGCGCATTTTTTACGAACCAGCACAAAAATTTTAAGCTTGTTTATCAAGAAGTTTTTGACACAGCACTTGAAGCAATGAGACGTGAAAGACAGGTCAAGGGCTGGTCGAAAGCGAAAAAGGAAGCTTTGATAGCACATGATTATGTACTATTAAGAATGCTGTCTAAAAATTCGAATAATCATAGATTTAATTAAGTTAATTCTGTGGCTTTTTGATCTGATTTAGAGTAAATATAAAGGTATGTGGAACTACATAAAACAGAAACTGAGCCATGGGCGCGCGCAAAGTGAATACCAAGATATTACGCAGCACGAAATTGAGGCTCTAACCTATAAATACAATTTAGCGGATGCTCATACGCATCAGTCCCAATCTCCTACTCAAAAAGAGATTGTGAGCAAATTGCCAAAAATTTGGTACGAATCAGAGCAAAAACTGCAAGCTGAATCTGAACAGAGATTTGTAGAGAACTTTTTTCGAATTCAGCAGCAGAGCGGAGCGTTAAAAACTAATAGCACACTACTTGTTTATGCAGCATCGATCGGCATGGTAATCACCGCTAACTATCTAATGAAAAAGCAGATGTCGGTAAGTCTAGTAGAGCCTTGCTTTGATAATCTGCATGACATTTTAGAACATATGCACATTAACATGCAGCCATTAAGAGAAGAGTGGCTCTATGATGCTGAAAATATCTATTCTAACCTGGATAAGAATGTGCGAGCTGATGCAATCTTTCTGGTTGATCCTAATAATCCAACTGGCTTTACGCTCTTTTCGCACGGCAGAAAGGGCTTTGAAGAATTAATTCGCTTTGCTAAAGACAAAAAGAAATTGCTTATTATAGACTTCTGTTTCGCGACCTTTTTACTACCGGGCAAGAACCTCGAGGTTTTTGATGTCTATGAGCTGTTGGAGAGTTCTGGAGTCAGTTATATCACTATGGAAGACACTGGTAAGACATGGCCGGTACAGGACACAAAAGTTGCCCTGGTCAAAATGAGCCAAGATATTTTCCCAGACATTTATAACATTCACACCGCCTATTTATTAAATGTCTCTCCCTTTATCTTGAACTTGCTAACTGAATACATGTTAGATTCGGAAAAGGATGATTTTTCCTCGGTCTATAGCTTGCTTGAGCGAAATCGTGAAATCGTCCAGAAAGAACTTGAGGGATCGTTATTAGAATTTCTAGAACCCAAAGCAAAAGTGAGTGTGGCTTGGCTCAAAATCAAAGATCCTGATATTAAATCATCCGATCTCCAAGAGGTCATCCTCAAAGCAGGTGTGTATGTCCTACCCGGGCGCTATTTTTATTGGAATAATCCATTAGAAGGTGAGCACTATATTCGCATTGCGCTTGCTCGCGATACAGAAGTATTTGAGCCAGCAGTCAAGAAATTAAGAGCAGCTCTCGACAATTACTCGTCAGCTAAGGCTGCTTAATTCAGTCGAGATTATCGATTGACTACCACGCCAAATTCACGTATTATTAAGCCAGCCGAGATGGATGGCGCATTTTTGTGTAAGCAAAAATGAACTGTTAACAATTAACCTATGTATAGCAATTAACGCAATTCCTCAAAGTTAATTGTCAAATGTTAATTGTTAGTCGTTCGCCACCTTCGGTGGCGGGGATCGTGGTGGAATTGGCATACACAACAGGTTGAGGGCCTGTGCCCGCAAGGGCGTGAGGGTTCAAGTCCCTCCGATCCCACCA
>CAZLPY010000004.1:25259-36065 GCA_964561525.1 uncultured Candidatus Saccharibacteria bacterium
GGATCCTTAGCTCAGTTGGCTAGAGCGCCTCGTTTACACCGAGGAGGTCGCGGGTTCGAGCCCCTCAGGATCCACCAACGCTGCCCAAAGCAGCGAACCATTAACTAGGAACTGTTAACGATCAACAAAAACAGGAGCCTCTTATGGTTAACTGTTAATAGTTCATTGTTGCCCGTTCAAAATAAGTAGTATTTTGCCCAGATAGCTCAGTTGGTAGAGCAGTGGCCTGAAGAGCCTCGTGTCGTCAGTTCGATTCTGACTCTGGGCACCATTAATTGCAAGAAGGATCTAAAACATGAATCGTCTTATTCAATTATTCTGTCCAACGCCAAGTGGTGATCCGAAAGCCTATATTGCGGTGTTAAGCTTAAGTATGGCCGTCGCTCTAATCGGACTGTTGCTGATGCTGCAGCGGAAACCATCGAGAGCAACGCGCGCTACCCGCAGAATCATTATCACTATCGGGGTCGCCAGTCTGTTGATTTACACATTCCGATTAGAGGGCGTGCAGTATTTTGATGTTGACGCATGGATTTATGGATTGGGCATGGTCGTGTTGTTTAGTGTTATGTGGGGGGCGTGGTTTTATGGTGTTCGTCATCCTCAGATCAAAAAGGCTGCAGCAAAACAGCATATTATGGCCAAATATATGCCGACCGCAAAAAAATAAATACAAAAAATAGTGAAGCAACAGGAGTAGTATGGTTAAGTCAAAAGTTGAAGCAGAAAAAACGCCGCAGGTTGCTGCTGAAAACATGGAAACGCTGGTAGAAGAGGTGGGTGAAAAACTGGTACCATTTCATGCCAATGAAGTATGTGAAGTAACGGTACAATCGGTAGGCAAGTCAAGCATTTGGGTTGATGTAGCAGGTGTGGCTGTTGGGATTATCCCTGATCGCGAATTTTCGTATGGCTCGAATGAGTTGAAGCCCGGCGATAAAATCACGGCCTACGTATTATCGCTGGAGGATAAAGAGGGGCATGTAGTGCTTAGCTTACGCCGCGCTGACCGAGAGCGATTGTGGGTCACCTTGAAAGACAAGTTCGAAAACAGTGAAGTGATTCAAGGTAAAGTAGTTGAAGCGAACAAAGGTGGTTTGATGGTTGAGATTGGTGGTGTGATTGGATTTTTGCCCGTGTCACAACTTTCATCCACCCATTACCCACGTTTTGCTTCAGGCAGTCGTGATGAGCTGGCCGGTAAATTATCCGAGTTAGTGAATGAAACCTTAAATTTGAAGATTATTAACTTCGATAAACTGACTAACAAACTGATTTTTTCCGAGAAGGCGGCTGGAGATGCTGCGATTGAGGAAAAGCTGAGCAAAATTGAAGTTGGCTCTACTATAAAGGGTAAGATTACTGGAGTGGTAGATTTTGGCTTATTTGTAAACATTGGTGATAATATCGAAGGGCTCGTGCACATCTCTGAGGTTTCGTGGAAGCGTGTCAGTGACCTTCGCACTATGTACTCGCCTGGAGATGAGGTATCAGCGCTGGTTACTGGTATTTCGGACGGAAAAGTCTCGCTTTCGCTGAAGCGTCTGACCAAAGATCCTTGGATTGAAGCCGCATCGGCTTACAGCGTAGGCGAAACGGTGAGCGGCACGGTCACTTCA
Organism: uncultured Candidatus Saccharibacteria bacterium; assembly: GCA_964561525.1. Lineage (GTDB taxonomy): Bacteria > Patescibacteriota > UBA1384 > CAJBMM01 > CAJBMM01 > CAZLPY01. Next base: position 26,879 of record CAZLPY010000004.1, read on the forward strand.
GTGCCTCGCTATGGTGCTTTTGTGCGATTGGATCAGAGTGTGGATGGATTGGTGCATATTTCAGAATTATCAGATGAGCGCATTGAGGATCCGGCTAGCGTCGTTGCAATTGGTCAAACGTTGAAATTTAAAGTGTTAAGCATCGATCCGGCGGCACACCGCATTAGCCTCAGTCTGAAGGCGGCATCAGCAGAGGTAGTAACGGCAAAAAAGAGCAAAAAAAGCCCGGCAAAAAAAGACGAAAAACTGGATGAACAAGCAACCGAAACTAAGACTAAAACAAAGGAATAGTAATGCAGGTTACTCGCACCGGCGCATGGAAATTACAGTGCAAAACTAAATCTGCGACGGTGAACGTCAGTGATACCATCGAGATTAATGGAATTGTGATCGACGGGCCGGGCGAGTATGACGTAGCCGGCGTATCGGTGCAAGGAATGGCGAGCACGGCTCAGACAATATTCGTTATTAATATTGAGGATGTGTGTTTATGTGTTGTACCACGTGAGCCATTGGTGCTTGACGGAACGATGCTCGAGCAAATCGGCAGTATTGATATTGCAGTAGTTCCGGTTACGGCGTCTCATCCGGCAAACGAAACAACCACGATGGTTAATTTGCTCGAACCACAGATGGTTTTTTTGATCGGTGATGGGGACGTAACAACGCTTATCCAAGGGAATTCGCTTGACGCGATTAAAGTAACGAAATCTTCACTTCCAACCGACTCGCGGGAGATCATTGCGTTAACAATTACCTAAGGCTTGCCATGAACGTGAACCACTATGCAGACGCGGCGTCTCATTGGCGCAGTGTCAGTCGCATTTTAATCATTTGTCATGAAAAACCGGATGGTGATGCGATCGCTTCACTGCTCGCTATAGCAGAGGTGGTCAAACAAATATCCCCGGCGGTGCGTGTTGATTGTGTGTGTATTGATCCAGTGCCAGAGGCATTTCGATTTCTGACTGAAGCAGACCTAGTACACCATGACTTTTTAGGAGGGGATGCCGAAGCCGTAGTGATCGTTGATTGTGGTGATTTAAAACGAACCGGATACGCCGATCGCCTGATTAAGCTATCAAGGCGAGGCGTGCATATTACGAACATTGATCATCACCCCAAAAATGATCTACATCGTATCGCAAGCTTGAATATCGTTGACTCTACAGCTGCCTCTACTACACAAATTATTTACGAATTGGCCTCATACTTAGATGTGCCAATCACGCCAGCACTCGCGACCTATATCTTTACTGGTTTGTATACTGATACCGGTAGCTTTCAGCATCCCATTACCACACCAGATGCGTTGAGGGTGGCAGCACTAATGATGGCGAAGGGCGCGCGTATTAAAGAGGTACGGCGTAATCTTATTCATGAAAAACCAATCGCCGGTTTGAAGTTGTGGGGCATTGCGTTGACCCGAGTGCGTCTGAACCGCTATGGTATGGCGATATCGGTAATTACGGAGCGTGATTTACAACAGAGTGGAGGAAGCGAAGAGGATTTAGCTGGGGTGGTTGGAATGCTTGAAACCGTGCATAAATGCCGAGCGGCATTGTTGTTAGTGGAGATGCCGAACGGGAGTATTAAAGGCAGCGTGCGTTCAAATAATAGTACAATCGATGCAGAGCGGGTTGCAAAAGTGTTTGGCGGGGGTGGGCACACCAAAGCGGCTGGTTTTGTCGTACCAGGCAGGATTCGCATGGACAAAGGGCAGTGGACAATTGTATAATATGGCAAAAATGTGATTAAACTAATGGTCTAATGCGCAATCAATTGAGTAGCCGGGGTGGTGGAATGGCAGACACGAAGGACTTAAAATCCTTTGCTTGCAAAAGCGTGCGGGTTCGAGTCCCGCTCCCGGCACCAATATTTTATTGAGGTAATTTGATGCGTATTATTGCACAATTGATGGTATGGTTGTGTTTGATCACGTTGCCGACCATATTGTTTGCTGCTCAGATGGGGCGACGCATTTACCCGATTCGCTATGCTCCAGCAGTGATGCAAGCTGCGCATGATTATCATTTGCCACGTAATTTGATTTTGGCCACCATGAAAGAGGAAAGCGGTTTTCGGGAAGACTCTAACTCTCGCGCCAGTGCGGAGGGGTTGATGCAGCTCCTTCCGAGCACCAGTGCCTGGATTGCCAGTAAGCGTGGTGTGGCGTACCGCAAAGAGGTGATGCTTGACCCGAGCGTGAACATTGATTATGGATCGTGGTATCTACGCTATTTGATTGATCAACTCGGCAGCGATACCTTGGCGCTCGAGGCATACAATGCAGGCATTACCAATGTGCGTGATTGGGAAAAACAAAATCCGGGTTATGTGGCGTTCGGCGAGACCGATCAGTTCGTTAAGCGAGTCAAACGCTCAGTAACAATGTATGATCAATTGTATGGATCGAACTGGGAGAAACAGTAAATGATGACAGCTCAGCACATTCGAGATAGTTTTCGAAAATTCTTTGAGTCAAAAGGCCATGTTTGGATTCCGAGCGCTTCGCTGGTGCCGGAAAATGACCCCACTGTTCTCTTCACCACCGCTGGCATGCACCCGCTAGTTCCATATTTGCTAGGCCAGCCTCATCCTGAAGGAAAACGCCTGGCAAACATGCAGCGTTGCTTGCGCACTGACGACATTGATGAAGTTGGTGATCAGTCTCACCTCACCTTTTTTGAGATGCTCGGCTTTTGGTCGCTTGGTGATTATTTTAAAGAGACTTCGATTCCACTGACCTGGGAATGGTATACCGGAAAAGATTGGCTAGCGCTTGATCCTAGGCGCATCGCAGTATCGGTTTTTGCTGGTGACAATGACGCAAGTGAAGATTCAGAGTCGATTCGCATTTGGTTAGATCAACCCGGTTTTCCGGGCGAAAATCGTATTGCCAAACTAGGCAAAGACGATAACTGGTGGCCAGCCGGTGGTGGAGCAGGTGGGCCGTGTGGGCCAGACACTGAGATATTTTATTGGACTGGCGAGGGCGAAGCTCCGGAGGTGTTCGATCCAAAAAATCATCACTGGGTGGAGATTGGCAACAATGTATTGATGGAATTTAATCGCACGCCAGATGGAGCCTACCAGCCGCTGAAACAGAAAAATATTGATACTGGACTCGGCTTTGAGCGTATTGTCACGGTGGCGCAAGGTAAAAATAATGTCTTTGAAACCGATCTATTTGCACCGATTATCGATGAGATTAGGAAGAAAGCAACGAAGCAGAGTGTTGCAAATGAACGAATTATCGCAGATCATATGCGCGCAGTCATATTTCTGGCTATGGATGGAGTTATGCCATCAAATAAAGATCAAGGATATGTGATGCGTCGCCTGTTACGTCGAGCTTTGATTAAGTGGCGCCAAAGCGGTGTGGATACTTATGAGCATGGACTCACACCTGCTGTCGCTCCGGCCATAATTGCCACCTATGTTGATGCTTATCCTCAGCTTTTTGATCAGGCTGCCAACGTTCTCGAAACGCTGACAATTGAAGAGTTGAAGTTCGAACGCACATTAGATGAAGGCCTGCATATGGTGGACAAGTTCAAAAAGAATATACGTGACGGCGCTGTTAGCGATCAAATTATTTTCCAATTGTTTACCTCGTATGGAATACCACCAGAGTTACAACCCGAACTATTCGATGATACTGAGCTTACATTTGATCTCGAAGGGTTCGATCGGTTATTCGCTGAACATCAAGCAAAATCGCGAGCTGGAGCAGAGCAAAAGTTTAAAGGAGGTTTGGCCGATCATTCTGAAGCAGTGGTGCGCTTACACACAGCGACTCATCTACTCCACGAAGCGCTGCGACGCGTCCTTGGGGGTCACGTTGAACAACGGGGTTCAAACATTACGGCAGAGCGCCTGCGGTTTGATTTTGTCCAAGCAGAAAAAATGACTGAAAAAGAGCTCAAACAGGTTGAAGATTTGGTGAATGATTTAATCAAGCAAGATTTACCGGTGCAACGTGAAGTGCTCTCGCTCGATGAAGCACATAAGCTTGGTGCCCGAGCAATCTTTGGTGAAAAATATGGCGATTCGGTAAGCGTATATTCAATTGGGCCAGACGATGCTGGTAATTACTTTTCCCGTGAGTTTTGTGGAGGGCCGCACGTTGCTCATACCGGCGAAATTGGCCAGTTTAAAATTGTGAAGGAAGAGGCGGTTTCGGCTGGTATTCGCCGCATCAAGGCTAGTGTCTTGTAGTTACTCCTACTCGTCGTAACAATCAAAGCTATCACTTTGTAGTCGCTCTCTTTAAGTCGCAACCATCTCCTTTTAGTCGTGGTAGCTCCTGCAGTCGCAACCATCTCCTTAACAGTCGTGGTAGCTCCCAGCAGTCGCAACCATCAAAGTGATTGTTGACTAGCAGCAATCCAGTATTTGTACTACTATAAGAGGTAAAAGAGGGGCATGACCTCATGTTTTTGATTGGCAAGAAAAAGCGGCACAAAAATCAGTATGTAATATCGCTCGATATCGGCACCGAGTTCGTGAAGTCTTTGATTGTGCGTATTGAAGACGATAAAGGCTACGTGGTTGGTGTTGGTCGGGAGCGTCAAAAGCTTTCGGATATGCAGGGCGGCACCGTGACTGATATCGCTGGCGCCATCACGAACTGCGAGCGGTCACTAAAGCAAGCCATCGACGAGGCACACGTGCTGCCGAAGCAGGTGATTATCGGCATCGCCGGCGAGTACGTCAAAGGAATGACCTCGCACGTTCACTTTACTCGTCCGGAAAGCCATCGCAAAATTACCATGGATGAGTTGCAGGAAATCATTGAGCAGGTACAGGAAAAAGCCTTGGCTAAGGCGAAGGTGGCCTTAGCCTGGGAGACCGGGCACCAGGCTATTGATGTTCGATTGGTCAATTCGGCGGTAGTTGAAGTGCGGATTGATGGCTATCGGGTGACCAACCCAATTGGGTTTTATGGTAAAGACATTAACGTCGGCGTGTTTAATTCGTTTGCGCCAATTATTCATTTAGGCGCACTGCAGACCATCGCTGAGGAGCTGGGGTTAGATTTGTTGTCGGTTGCGGCGGAGCCGTACGCTGTATCACGCTGCTTAGGCATGGAGGAATCGGTTGATTTTTCCGCCATTTTTATTGACATTGGCGGAGGCACCACCGATGTGGCTGTTGTACGGAACGGTGGCGTTGAGGGCACCAAGATGTTTGGGTTTGGTGGTCGCACTTTTACTAAAAGAGTGGCCAATGTGCTGTCACTGCCCTTTCCGGAGGCCGAAGAGATCAAATTACAATACGCACGCGGTGATATCTCTGCTGAAAAGCAAGCAATGCTGCACAAGGCTCTGATGAGTGACTCTGAGGTATGGCTAGCCGGGGTTGAATTAGCACTCGAGGAGTTTGCGCGGAAGGCTAAGGGTCAGGAATCGGAGCTGTTGCCGAGCCGTATTTTGCTCTGCGGGGGTGGGAGCATGTTGCCGGATATTCGCAAAACGCTCGAGCAAGCCAAATGGAGCGACGATCTCCCATTTGCTCGCCAGCCAAAAGCGGAATTTATCATGCCGAAGGATGTGGTTTCAATTATTGATCAAACCGGTAAATTGCACAACCAGCAAGACGTGACGCCGATGGCGCTGGCCAACCTGGCTCTGGACTTTGCCGGCCAAGAAGGAGTAGTTGACCAGGTGCTTGGATCGGTCACAGAAGGATTGAAGGTATAACATGTCGCGTATTTATTTAGCTCCAGATGATGAAATTACCAGTGTAATTGAAAAGCTGCGTGAAAGTGACGATCACGTCATTTTGATTGCGCCAAAGGGCACGTCGCTGCTGCAAAGCGTAATTAATATACGCCTGCTGAAGAAAAAAGCTGATGAGCTGAAAAAAACACTTGGCATCGTTACGACCGACCCGGTGGGCAGTCACTTGGCCACCCAGGTTGGACTGGCAGTGTATACCCAGGTTGAAGACGTGCCGAAGGCCGATAAAGTGCCGGCACACCGCCCGCCTAAGCATCTAGAGCAAAATGACGATCCGGAGCCGCAAAAACAGCATCGTGCAGCTTTGCCACACATTGAACCTGAAGTGGCGGTGAAGCAGTATGAGAGTGGAAGTGCCGCAGCCCCGGTGAGTGATGCCACAGCAGCCGATGGTTTGCCCAAAGTGCTGCCGAAGGACGATTTAGTTGAGTCTGAGCAGAGTGATCACATGGATCATGAAGATCTGCCTGACGAATCTGGTGCCAGCGCAGAATCAACGGTCAGTCATGCATCTGGATCAAATCAACCGCCTCATCATCGGCCTCCCTTGCGCCCAAAGCGCCGGCCTTTGCCTGGGTGGATACCCCGAGCGGTGCTTATCATTATAGTCTTATTGTTGCTGAGCGGGGTCGCCGCCGCCAGCTTTATTCCACAAGCAACCCTTACCTTTCATGTCCCAGCTGAATCAATCAAACGGTCAGTTGTGATTACTGTAGATGTGGGTGCCGGAAGCGTCGATGGCACTACCATCCCGAGCGTAAAGCGTGATGCAAGTGTCGATGCAACAGGATCGGCCAAGGCCACCGGCAAAAAAGAGGTGGGCGACAAAGCCAAAGGGAGTGTGACTATCTCCAACAGCTGGAGCACTTCAGCCGAGAGCTTTGCGAAAAACACTGGCTTAGTTTCCGCAGAAAAAAGCTTACTATTTCGCACCGCTACTGACGTTTCAGTGCCTGGTGCTACGGTGACCTTGGTTAACGGGGTGCCAACTATTACCCCGGGTAAAGCAGACGTTGCGGTAGAGGCAGATCAAGCCGGCGATCAATACAACATTGGGCCATCAAAATTTACTATCCAAGGCTTAAGTGCGGATAAATCGGCCAAAATTACTGGTCAATCAGCTAAGGCGATGGCAGGTGGGACTACCAAGGAATTAACGGTAATTGCGGCCGCCGATATTGACCAAGCCAGGGCTGATGCTAAAACCAAAGCAGAGGCCGGGGCAGCTGACGCGCTGAAGCAAGCGGTGGCAGTCGATGAAGTGTTGCTTGGCAAGATGACCAGTGTAAGCTCTATCTTGAAGGATCCAGATCATGCTGCCGGTGACGAAGCTGATACAGTGAGTGTGCCTGCGACTGGTGCCGCAGAAGGATATGCATTCAAGACTAACGATTTAGAGCAGGGAGTGAAAAGCATTTTTCAACAAGATTTGCCCTCCACAAAATCGATCATCCTACCCGATTTAGCTGCTGTTGATTGGACAGTTGCAACAAAGGCACAAGGAAAATTTGAATTATCGAAAGAAATTGAAGGGCAGCTCGTGACCGAAGTTGACGCTGCTGCTGCGCGTAGTAAAGCGGCTCATCGCAGGGTTAGTAGTATTGGCCAAAGTTTAAGTGGCGATTTTGGCGCTGCCAGTGTAGATGTAGAAATCAAACCACATGGCTGGCCGTTGATGCCGCTTATTCCGAGTCGCATTGCGGTTAAGACGACGGAGTAGTGATGCAGCGTATTGCCATTGACTATGGCCGAGCTCGGGTTGGTGTGGCGATCGGTATGAAAATCGCCCGCGAATACGCGACCTATTCAAGCACAGAGGCACTGCAAAAAATTGCTGATCTGGTGACTGAAGAAGACGTCAATGAAGTCATTGTAGGGCGGCCTGTTCGAAGCCAGGGCGAGCCAGGTACGCTTGATGCCGAGATTGAGCAGTTCGTGGCGGATCTAAAGGCACGCCTGCCGAACGTTTCAATCATCACTACTGATGAGGCGTTCTCCTCAAGCCAAGCCGAGATTGAACTAACAGAGGCGGGAGTGAAGCCCGATCAAATTAGCCAGCGCATCGATCAATATGCGGCTAAGATTATCCTCGAGCAGTATAATGAGCAAGAGGGAAGGAACTGATGAAAAAGCGCTACATCCTATTGTTTTTTGTTGCTTTTTTGCTGATCGGCATCGCCACGGCCGCATTGTGGTATGTGAACCAGGTGTATGCAGTGAGCACAGCGCCAGCGCAGCAATTTGAAATTGCCCCAGGCCAGACATCGCGAGACATCGCTGAGCATTTGGCGGCCCAGGGCTTTATTAGTAATCAAAATGTGATGTTGCTGTATGTGTATACTCACAACATACTGTTTTTGCCAGGCACCTATACAGTTCCGAATTCGTATACCTTGCCGAAACTTCTCGAAATTTTTAGCAAAGAGCAAGCAAACGAGCTTAAACTGACCATCCCAGAGGGCTACACACGGCAGCAAATTGCGCAGTTGCTGCCCAAATTTAACCTTTCACCGGCCACGTTTCTGACCGTCACCAAGGCAGACGAAGGCACGTTGTTCCCTGACACGTACAACTTGAGTGACAAAACTACCGAGCAAACACTGCGTGATCGGATGGTCGATCAATACGCCAAAAAAACTGTCGATTTAACGCTTGACCGAAACGCCTTAATTTTAGCCTCAATTGTGGAACGTGAGGCGAAAAATGATACTGATCGTGCGGTGATTGCAGCCATTTACCGCAATCGGCTAAAAATAGGCATGGCGCTTGAGGCTGATCCAACGGTGCAGTACGCTAAATATACCGATTTAGGTCCAGCCCCGCTCAAAGATGGCCAGCCAAACTACTGGGCACCAATTACGAAGGTGGATTACACTGGTGTGACCTCATCGTACAACACCTATCTGCACGCCGGGCTGCCACCCGGGCCCATCTGCAACCCGGGCTTAAAAAGCCTGACGGCTGCCGTTAAGCCAGCCCAAACCGATGCCCTATACTTTTTCCACGCCCCCGACGGCCGCCTAATTACCAGCAACACCCTCGATGAGCACAATGCCAACAAAGCGAAGTATTTGAAGTAATGTGCTTAGTGGTCTAGAACCAATATCTTATCTAGCAGGGCGTTGAATTTAATGAACCCACTTTCGGCATTTAAATGACCGGCGTTCGGGATAAATTCGAGCTCAACCCCAAGTTCCTGGGCTAGCTTTTGACATTGCCCAAGGATACATAGGGATCATTATCCGAATGAAAGACTTCGAAGTGTTTAGCTGCTTCTCTGATTTTGGCCCAATTGAATACAAAGCCACTAAAAGCATAATCACTTTCATAATAACGAATTGGTTTAACTCCAACTGGCGAAGCGATGAAGAAAGCTGCGCGCACTGGTTTTTCGATTTGTTCTAATATTCTTAGTAGAAATAATCCGCCCAAGCTGTGACCAA
>CAZLPY010000004.1:36075-46551 GCA_964561525.1 uncultured Candidatus Saccharibacteria bacterium
GTATCTTTCTAATTCCTCAGACCATTTTTTTAGTTCTGGTTTATCTGCATCTGGGAATTGTGGCACTGCAACCTTATATCCGCGCTCCTCGAGCTCCGATTTTAGCCAGGGGAACCAATTACCCCCCGCACTGCCTCCTGTTCCATGAAGTATAAGTACATGGTGCATAGTTATACCTTTGTTTCAAAGACTCTAAACTGGCCTTCGGGGAGCGCAGCGATCTCGAGTTTTTCTTTATAACCCTCAAGTTCTTGGTAGGCTTTGTCCCAGTTGACGTGGGGGGCATTATAGCCAGATTGGTAGTGAACGATTACTTTGACTGGTAATAGGCCCCGTCCTTCAATAACGCATAAATTATCCGGGTCGTATGAATAGCGAGAGAGCATAATAGCACCGGCGGAACTCCCGGCAACAGTTTTACCATCAACAGTTTTCATCCATTCTTTATTTTTATCTAAAGCTTTATAAAGCGGATCCATTTTGCCGCCGCTGAAGTATATTACATTAGCCCATTGGCAAAGTTGAACCATATTTTTGTAGTCTGCCATCCTCACATCAAGTTGCGTGTCTGGGACGTTGCTCATCAAAAGCTGTTTTGTCTCATTGAGCTTCGTTGACCAGGCTTTTTTGGGTAAGGCAAAGAAAACAAACAATATTTTTACTGGTTGATCAAAACCCTTTACTAATTCCATGCAGAGCGCTTTTCCACCATCTGGTGCTCTGCTTGTGTACCCACCGATTAAAATATATCTAGTCATCGGTATTCCCTCTAGAGCTCATTAACCTTTGTCCAATCCTCGTGGCTATAACCGCTTGCCATGGCACCTTGGTAGATTTTTTGAGCGATATCCAACAGCGGATGTTCGGTATCACTCGCCATCTTAGATGCATATTGCAGATCTTTGGTAATCCATTCAATTGAGAAGTTAATGGGGTTTGGTTCATTTTGATAATCACGCCAGGCCAAATTAGTAGTGGTTCCACCAGGCCGCTCTGATAAGGCATCTCCAACCAATTTTTCATCTAATCCAACCGCTTTGGCTACTCGCAAAGCTTCGCCAAAACCTAAGATGTGAATTGCTTGGAGCGCATTAAGTATAAGCTTGTATCTCATACCTGACCCAGTTTTGCCGAAGTATTTAATTTCATGGGCGATAGCTTCCAGGTCTGGTTCGATCTGTCGAAGTTTGTCTTGGTCTCCGCCGACTAGCAACGTCAATTGACCGGATTCTGCTCCTGAGCGGCCACCAGTCATCGGCATGTCGAAAAAGTTTAGACCCAGTTTGGTGGTTTTTTCTGCCAACTCATCAACCCACGAAATAGATATTGTTGCACAAGTAATCAATACTTGCTGAGGATTTGCGTGCTCTAAAATTCCATCGTCTAACCATACTTGTCGAGATGATTCATCATTTGCAGTAACCTCAAAGACTAAATCGGCTTACTGAACGGCTTCAGCAATGGACGCAGCAGCAACTGCGCCTTCTTTGGCTAGGCCATTGGCCTTCTCAGCTGTTCTATTCCATACCAAGACCCGATATCCGGATTTGAGAAAGTTTTTGGCAATCCCATGCCCCATAATACCCAAGCCGAGAACAGCGATAGTTTTCTTGCTCATAAATCTCCTCTCTTATCAAGTTGTAGCATACTCAATTTTCTCTATCGAGGATAGACTGGATTCCTGCCTTCCTCCTTCGCTTAAAAGCTACGGAAGGACAAGTCGCGGGAATGACAGACACGGAGGCTCGGTCTCAAACGCACATTGAAAAACGGCCTTAAGGGTGATACCCTGTGAGGGCACTTGAGATATTTTTTGATGCGATGAACAAACATAAAGGCTTTTTGTGAAAATTAAACCAATTAATTCGGCGATCGGGATGTTTTCGAAGGACATCGGCATCGATTTAGGTACTGCCAACACGCTGGTGTATGTGCGAGGGAAAGGGATCGTGATCAAAGAGCCCTCGGTGGTAGCCATTAACGAACGCACCAAAAAAGTGCTGGCCATTGGTGATGAAGCGAAACGTATGGTGGGGCGCACGCCGAGCCACATTGTGGCCATTCGGCCGCTGGTGGATGGGGTGATCTCCGATTTTGAAGTAACCGAGGCCATGCTGCGCTATTTTATTGAAAAAGTACACCGCAAAACCTTCATTCCGTTTTCCCGTCCCCGCGTGGTGATTGGCATTCCATACGGTGTCACTGAAGTAGAGCGGCGTGCGGTTGAGGAGGGGGCGTTGAATGCGGGGGCGCGGCAGGTGTACTTGATTGAGGAGCCGGTAGCGGCCGCAATTGGGGCACGGCTGCCTATTCATGAGCCCTCGGGCAACATGATTGTGGATATTGGTGGTGGCACTACTGAAGTGGCGGTGTTGAGCCTGGGGGGCATTGTGGCGTCTCGTAGTTTACGGGTAGCAGGCGATGAACTGAATCAAGACATTATTCAGTACGCCAGGGACGAATTTCATCTGCTGCTTGGTGAGCGTACCGCTGAAGACATTAAAATTGCAATTGGCAACGCCTGGCACACCACTGAAAACTTGCAGGCCGCGATGCGCGGTCGTGATTTGGTGAGTGGCCTGCCGAAGGAAATTACCGTAAACGGTGAGCAAATTCGGGCGGCGATGGCGCGCTCAGTCAAGACCATCGTTGATAGCATTCGCGTCACGATGGAGGAGACGCCGCCGGAGCTTTTATCTGACATTATGGAAAAAGGGATTGTACTCGCTGGAGGCGGCGCGCTGTTGCGCGGGCTTGATCGGCTCATTGCGGCTGAGACTGAAACCATTGTGCATATTGCTGACGACCCACTCACCTGCGTGGTGCGCGGCACCGGAGTGGTGTTGGAGGATTTGGATAGTCTGCGCGAGGTATTGCTGCCGACTGCACGCTAACCGAACGAAAAGGGGATGGTAGTAGCATGAAATATAATCGAACCGTTTTGCTCGTGATTGTGACAGCAGCACTGTTGATAGTGCCATCGATGATCATTACACCAGTGCGCAGTGCTGGGCGGCAACTGCTTCGGCCTGTGACTAGTGCGCTGTATGCCAAAAACGTAACGGTGCGTAGGTGGGTGGGGATAGTGCATAATTTAAGCTCACTACCAGCACAAAATGATACTCTGAGTGGGCAAGTGGCTGAGCTTTCCGCTGAGAATGCACGACTGAAAGAGGTTGATCACGAAAATACGCTACTGCGAGCCGAGCTGCAGGTTTCACCGGTCGGTTCACCGCGCCACATTGTGGCGGCTCGGGTGACCAATAGTAGCCCGTTTTCCTACCTTGACCGCATTTCGATCGATCGAGGTGGAAACGATGGGATCAAAGGTGGGCAAGCAGTGACCATTCATGGCAATCTAGTCGGTAAAATTGTCAGCGTGAGTGACAAAAGTGCTGATGTGCTGCTTATTACCAGCATCGATTCAATTGTCCAAGCGGAACTGCAAAACTCGCGCACAAACGGCGTAGTACGCGGTGGCATTCATGGATTGGTACTCGAATCAATTCCGCAAGATACCAGCGTTACAGTTGGTGAAAACATTGTAACCAACGGTTTAGGTGGGTCACTCCGTCCTGGTTTACTGATCGGCACTGTGAGTGGCATCATTTCAAAAAAGAACGATATTTTTCAATCGATCGCAATTAAACCAGCGATAAACTTAAGCTTGGTTGACGTTGTTTTTGTGGAGATTGGCAATTAAATGTCCCGACAAGCGTATGTGTTGTACATTGTGTTATGGATTGGGCTAGCACTGTTTGACGCAGTGATATCGCCGAGTTGGCGCATTGGCCTGGCCCAAGGGAGCTTTGTAATAGCCACGCTTGCTTGCGTGATGATGCTTTCGAATGCGCACGAGCTACCGTGGCAGGGTGTATTAATCGCCGGGATCGTACTAGATTTGCTTGGTGGCAATCGCTTTGGGGCAGCGGCTTTAAGCTTGTTGCTGACCGCGATACTCTTACATCAAGCCAGTCGGTGGTTGGCGCATCAAGCCTCGATCCCCCTATTGGTGCTATTTGCTGCAGCAGGATCGGTGCTCTATACCATCTTAGGTTCAGTTCTGAATGGTACATTTTTGCTGATTAGTTTCGAAAAAATGCTTGCTGATGCGCTCTACACCGGCGTGTTGTCGGTAGTGGTTTTTGCAGTCTGGTGGCTTGTTTTTGGCGGAGCGTTGCAGATCAGAAAAGGGAGCGGAGTATGAGTATTTTTGACCGCTATGACGAGGAAGAGCAAACACATGTAAGTCGGGTAGAGGAAACTGATTATAGCTACACTGATCCGGAAACGGTGGATCAAAAGACAGTTGAAGCCCCGACTCATTTTGCGAAGGCGTTTCATCTGGTTTATGCAAGCGTGATTATGGTGGCCTTGGTCGGTCGTCTTGCGATCATTCAAATTATACAGGGTCGGACTAACGCGCATTTGGCACAGCAGCACAGTGTGCGCCAAATTATTGTTGCTGCGTCACGCGGGGCGGTATTTGATAGTCGCGGAGTGTGGTTGGCGCGTAACACGCCCAGTTTTCGAGTACAGATTAGTCCTAATGACTTGCCCAGAATAAAGTCAGAGCGCGCTAAAATATATGATAATTTAGCGCAGGTCTTGCACTGGTCGGACGATCAAAAAAATAGTGAGACCAGCCTAATTGAATCAAAGCTACTCAATCAATTGGATCCTATTATTTTGCAAGATTCGGTTGCTCACGATGATGCCTTAATATTGCAAGAAAAATTAAACGATGTGCCGGCCACTTCGGTAGTAGCGCAGCAGTTGCGGCAGTACAATCAATCAACCACGGGACTGTCGCACATTTTGGGCTATGTTGGGCGGGTGAGTGAAAAAGATTTGCAAAACGATCAACTGCTTGCATCAGATAACATTGGCAAAAGCGGTGTTGAGTTGAGCTATGATAGTACATTACGCGGTAAAAGTGGCGTGCAGCAGGCATTAGTGGATAGTCGTGGCAAGGTGTTGCAAACCATAACTGACAGCACCAAAGATCCGGTGGCCGGGCACGACTTGGTGCTAGGGATTGATCTGAAGCTGCAGCAAGTAATGTATCAACAGCTTAGCGATGGTTTGCAAAAGGCCGGGTTAAAATCGGGCGTTGCGATTGCGATGGATCCGCGGAATGGCAGTATCCGCGGCATGGTCAGTTTGCCAACCTATGATAACAATCAATTTGCCCCTGGTATCCCTAGTGATTTATATCAATCTCTAGCCAATAATCCGGATAAACCGCTGTTTAATCGAGCCACCCAAGGCACCTTTCCCTCTGGATCGACCATCAAGCCTTTCATGGCGGCCGTCGGCCTGCAGGATGGGGTGATTACGGAGCAAACACGCATTGATACTCCGGCTGAGATTCAAATTGGGCAGCAGGTGTTTCCAAACTGGCAACATTTTTTTATTCCAAATGTCGATGTCAAAACCGCCATTGCGAAATCGAACGACATCTTTTTTTACGCGGTTGGTGGTGGGTTTGATAAAATTAAAGGGCTTGGCATCAACGCAATTGACCAAGGCTTACCGTGGTTTGGCTTTGGGAGCGCTACTGGAGTTGATTTACCGAGCGAAAGTGTTGGGAGGGTGCCCACACCGGATTGGAAAAAGGCGCTGACGGGGCAACCATGGTTTATTGGTGATACCTATCATTTGTCGATCGGGCAAGGTGATTTTTTAGTGACGCCACTACAGCTTGCTTCAGCGCTCAGTGCGGTAGCGAACGGCGGCACACTCTATCAGCCACACGTGGTGGATCGAGTGGTTGATGCGGATGGCAAAACGGTGCAAAATGAAGGGCCTACCGTGCTTCGCCAACATTTTATTGATGACAACAATATGCGGATTGTGCGGGAAGGGATGCGCCAAGCGGTTACCGATGGATCGGGGCGGCAGCTGCAGGATTTGCCGGTATCTTCAGGAGCAAAAACTGGCACCGCTCAGGTAGGCGTGGGTAACGAATTTTTGGAGTCGTGGTTTGAGGCCTTTGCACCGTACGATAATCCGGAGATCGCCATAGTAGTGCTGGGTGAAAAAGGCTCGCAACAAAATGAAGGAAACACCACCGCCGAGCCGATCGCCAATGAGATATTAAAACAATACTTCAGCCCGGATTTTAAGAAATGAACGTCAAAGATAATTATCGAGATGATAGTGCGTTACGGAGACGCCGAAGCTTTTATTCTCACGAGGTGAAGCCTATAAAAATCATGGAAAAAATCGGTGACAAAATTATCGAATTAAAGCCTACCTCTGTGCTAGATGTTGCCTGTGGTTACGGCGACGTACTGATGCGATTGCGAGAGGAAAAAAACTTTGCGGGCCGGTTAGTCGGCATTGATATATCTCCCGGAATGCTTGAAAAGCCTATTGCTCAGGCTCAAAAACAACATTTAGACATCACATTTCTGTCTGCTGACGGGGAGGCACTTCCTTTTGCAGATAATGAGTTTGATTTGATCAGCTGCAATTTTGCACTATATGAGTTTGAAGATTGTCAGAAAGCAGTGCAGGAAGCACGCCGGTGCCTTAAAACTGGCGGTCATTATATTGCTGGCTTGCACCAACCAAATAATCGTCCCAAATTTATGCGTTTTATGCAGATGGTCATGGAGCTACTGCCTGAAATCAAGGTCGAAATACCACAGCAAAAAATGAACTTGGAATTAATTATGCCTTACCTCAAATATTTTTCTGCTGTTGAAGTCACAACCTTTGATAGCCCGATTCGTCTCACTGGGTCGGCGCCGTTTATAGATTATTTCGACACTTATCAAAACCTCGCATTTTCACCCGAACCACGTGATGATGAGTGGGCACATGCCTTGGAAAAAGTTAGGCAAGAAGTGGAGTCGGAAATAAGACACAATGGATTTTTCGAGGAAATGACCGAGTTAGGATATTTTCTCGCCCGGAAGTAATCCCTAAGGTTTATTTCAATTATGTACTGATTATAGTAGACACAAGATCTTTTTGCGTTTGAATAACATTACATTTATAGTAATAACTACAAAGGGAGTAATGATGCCGATCAGTGAGAAAAAAGTTTATGAGATTGTTGTTCAGGCTCTTGAAGATGTCGTGTTGCCCAAATTTGCTGAGCATGACCAAGAATTCAAGCAAATTCATCATGAGATCGGTGGTGTAAACCAAGAGTTAGGTAGTATACGCCATGAGATTAGTACAATCCAGAATAATATCACAAGCCTCAGAATAGAAGTGAAGCAAGGAATTGATAGGGTAAGTGAGCGTATCATCAGAGTCGAGAAAATGCTGACAGGGGATATCATTGCGGCTTACCAGGATATTGAGAAGTTGAAGAAGGAGATAAAAGCATTGCAAAAAAAGGTCGAGCAGCTTGAATTAGCTCAACATGGCCATGCTTAAAACTGTTTAACCCTATAGATCTATGGCGGCAGCGATGAAGTCGCGGAACAGGGGATGAGGGTTATTGGGGCGGGATTTGAATTCAGGATGGAACTGCGTGCCGACGAAAAATGGATGATTTTTGAGCTCGATTATCTCCACAATAATACCATCAGGTGATTGACCGGCAATCACTAACCCGGCTGCCTCGAGTTGTTTGCGATAGACATTATTAAATTCATAGCGATGACGATGACGCTCTGAAATGAGCTCGTTGCCGTATGCCTTGATGGACTTGGTATTGGGTGCTAACTGACACGGATAGGCACCGAGGCGCATGGTGCCACCGTAATCGTTGGCCAGCAGCTTTTTTTGCTGTTCAGGCATAATATGAATGACCGGATAGGGCGTTTTTTTATCTATTTCGGTGGTATTGGCTCCGTTCAAGCCAGCCACGTTCCGGGCAAATTCAATGGTAGCAAGTTGCATGCCATAGCACAGACCGAGATAGGGAATTTTGTGCTCACGAACGTAGCGTATAGCGGCAATTTTGCCCTCTACGCCGCGACTGCCGAAGCCGCCGGGCACCACTACTCCATCAAACTGTGACAACTCTTTTAATTTTTTTGGATCATGTTCGTAATCTTCTGCATTGAGCCAGGTTAACTGAGGCGTGCGTTGATTGGCCCACGCCGCATGCTTAATTGATTCAATCACCGAAAAATAGACATCAGAAAGAATAAAATCGCCGGTATTAAAGTATTTTCCAAGCACCGCGATCCTTACTGGTTTGGTGTAAGTAGGGATTTGGTCAAGCCAGGACTTCCACTCGTTTAAATCGCTTGCTTTTGCCTTGAGGTGCAATTTTTTAAGAATTTTTTCACCAAGCTTTTGTTCATCATAAATAAGCGGGACTTTGTAGATGTTGTCGATATCGGGAGAGGAAATAATATCGTCAGCTGAGACGTTACACAGCATACTCATCCGCTGCTTGCGCGGCTGATCAACAGCAACAGCTGAGCGGGCGATGATAAAATCTGCTTGCAGACCAGTTTCATTTAAGGTGCGTGAGGCATATTGGGTTGGTTTGGTCTTCATCTCCCCGAGTTTATTCGGTATGGGGAGATAACTGACCAGTGCGATGATCACATCTCGGGGCTGCTGCAATTTCATAATACGCGCCGCTTCCAAAAACAAGATGTTTTGGTATTCTCCCACAGTGCCACCGATCTCCACAATCACCATATCCGCGCCAGATTTTTTTCCGGCGGTTTTGATGCGGCGAATCACTTCTTCGGGAATGTGCGGCACTACCTCAACGCACTTGCCGCCGTATTCTAGTGCCCGTTCACGCTCAATCACGGACAAATACACTCGTCCGGTGGTCATATAATTGTGGGACAGAATGGCTGTATCTAAAAAACGCTCGTAGTTGCCGATGTCCTGATCGGTCTCATCGCCATCATCAGTCACAAATACTTCGCCGTGTTCGGTTGGATTCATGGTCCCGGCGTCTACGTTGACATAGGCATCAATTTTCACCGCGGTTACGCTCAGCCCTTTGCTTTTTAAAAGTCGGCCGATTGCTGCTGCTGCAGTACCTTTGCCGACTCCGCTCATCACTCCACCGGTAACGAAGATATATTTCACAATCTAATTTCCGTATTTCTTTTGTCTTCATGGTAGGCGAAAATTTCATCCCCGTCAACGGGATTTTTAAGGTATATTGACTTTTTTGACAATCCCTCCTACACTTGGCTTACTTAAATTAGCGATATAACATAGCTATCATCCCAAAAAACTCGTCATCGTTGACGAGTTATCAAATAGTTGGATGAGGGAAAGGATTATATGTCAGATGTTGTGTATCTGACTCAAGAGGGGCTTGATACGTTATCAGAAGAATTAAAAGAGCTTAAGACCGTGCGGCGGAAGGAAGTGGTGCGCCATATTCAGGAGGCCAAAGAATATGGTGATCTTTCCGAAAATAGCGAATACGAGCAGGCCAAAAATGAGCAAGCATTTGTAGAGGGTCGCATCGCAGAGATTGAAGAGATTGTGCGGAAAGCAAAGGTAGTTAAAACACATCACAATAAGAATCATGCGGCTTCACTCGGCTGCACCGTATCGGTGATGGTAGACGGTGAAGCTGAAACAAACATCCTAGTTGGCGCCACAGAGGCCAACCCGGGCAAGGGGCGCATTTCGGTAGAGAGCCCAACTGGGAAAGCCTTACTAGGTCATACTAAAGGCGAAAAAGTGATGGTCCAGGCTCCCTCTGGTAGTATTGAATACATAATTCAAGACGTTAAGTTCTCTTAAGGCTACTCCTCCCTAGCAGCCGATTTTAGTTTGCCCTGACAAGTGGATTTTGGTAATGTCTTAGCATGAGTATAAAGGCAAGCAGTGAATACTAACGACAGTGTACCAGAGCAAGAATCGGCTGAGAACGATCTGATTCAGGCTCGGCTCGATCATTTAGGGGCCTTGCAGGAAGCCGGAGTAGAGCCGTTTCCAGCTGTAGCAAAACGTACGCATACTACTACCGAAGCTCGCGTATTGTGGGAACACCATGCCGAAGAATGGGCAAAAGAGCCCGGACGCCCGGACGCATCGGCGACGGTAATCACAATTGCTGGTCGAATTGTTGCAATTCGTAGTCATGGTGGTGCCACATTTGCTGACGTTGAAGATGGATTCGGCCGCCTGCAAGTGCTAGCTCAGGATAGTGTACTCGGTGACCAATATCATCTGTGGTCTCTGTTTGATCTTGGGGATTTTGTGCAAGTGACGGGCCGGCTGTTTCTGACTAAACGCGGCGAAGTAACACTTGTTGCCGACCAAGCTACGCTGCTGAGCAAATCACTGCGTCCACTGCCAGATAAATGGGCGGGCTTAGAAGATAAAGAAAAGCGGTTTCGCGAGCGCTACGCAGATTTGATTGCCAACCCAGAGGTGCGTCAAAAGTTTCGTGTGCGCTCGGCTTTAGTGAAATCTCTGCGCGACAGTCTTGAGGCGGCCGGGTTTATGGAGGTGGAGACCCCAATCCTACAGCCGCTTGCAGGCGGAGCAACAGCCAAGCCATTTGTCACTCACTACAAC
>CAZLPY010000005.1:0-24577 GCA_964561525.1 uncultured Candidatus Saccharibacteria bacterium
ATCGTATGCTATCGCATCCGTCCGGCTACATAACAAGTTATTAGGCCGCATCGTCTAGTGGTTAGGACAGTAGGTTCTCATCCTGCAAACCGGAGTTCGATTCTCCGTACGGCTACCATTTTGTTTTTAGCAATCCATTCTTTTGTCTAAATGTTCAACTAGCTTCAAATCTCTACCAACTACCGCCTACAACCTCTTCCTGATATACTACCCCCATGGATTCATTCGCCCTCGTCATCTTTGGTATCACCAGTAACTTGGCTCAAATTAAGTTGATCCCGGCCTTATACGATATGGAGGAAGCTGGGCTGTTGCCGGAAGACTGCGTCATTCTGGGCATCTCACGCACCGCACAAACGAAAGCGGAAATTGAGCAATATGTCCACGGTGTATTGCAAAAAGAGAACCGCCATCATCAGCACCCCGTTGATTCAACCGTGGCGAATCGTCTGATTCAGCGTTTTTTCCACCTTGCTGGTGAAGCACATACTGCAAATCTTTACGCTGATCTGAAAACGTTTTTAGACGATTATGCAAAAACGACCAAAGGCTGCCACAATCGCATCTTTTACCTGGCCACCTTCCCTGACTTATATCAATCGATCTTCGAGCATCTTAAGACGAGCGGCTTGAACAGCGAAGTTAAAGGCTGGGCTAGGTTGATGATCGAAAAACCAATCGGGAACGATTTACCGTCTGCTAAAAAACTGAACCAATTACTCAACACCTACTTCCGCGAAGAGCAAATTTACCGACTTGATCACTATTTAGGCAAAGAAACGCTGCAAAACATATTAAGCTTCCGCTTTGCCAATGATTTTGTGGAGCCATTGCTCAATTCACAGTACGTTGACCACATTCAGGTTAGTACCCTGGAGGATTTTGGCATCGGTGCCCGGGGCGGCTATTACGACAGTGTAGGCGCGTTGAAAGATGTGGGGCAAAATCACCTATTGCAGATGATTGCGTTCGCCTGCATGGAGGCCCCGACCAGTTTTGATAATGATGCAATCACCCGCGAGCGCCTGGCCATCCTGCAAAATCTTGTCCCCGATCCCGCCTCACTTGTCCTTGGTCAGTATCAAGGCTACACGAACGAGCCAAATGTGTCTAAGGATTCCACCAAAGACACCTATTTTGCGTTTAAAACCGAGATTCGGAACAGGCGCTTCAAAGACGTGCCGATCTACGTTCGGGCAGGCAAACACTTAGCCCAAGATGCGGATGAAATCACCTTCGTGTTTAAGCCCTTTCCGAACGGCCCTCTGAAAAATAATCTGCAATCAACGCAAGACTCAAGCGCGCTCATTTTTCGCTTGGAGCCAAACGAAGCTATTGTGTTTAAAATGCTCACTAAAAAACCTGGGCACGATATGCAACTCGAGCCTGCCTACATGCAGTATTGCTACCGCGAAAGCGCGGCGAACCTCCCTGATCCCTACGAAAAGTTGATCGCGGATGCGATAGCTGGTGACCAGACGTTCTTTAACGATGCAGCGGAAGTTGAGGCGCAGTGGGATTTTATTGATAAATTACTGGCCCACGCACCAAAAGTGATCCAGTATCCAAAAGGCTCGTGGGGGCCGAGTGAGGCCGATGCACTAATAAAAAAAGACGGACGATCGTGGCTCGAGCCATCAATGGCCTTTTGTAAGATATAGTCCGCCTGACAGGGAGACGTTTTAGTCTTGTCATTCCTGCGCAGGCAGGAATCCAGTATAGTCAATCAGACGTTATGTGAAGTCGGTGCCGCGACTCTGGATCCCGTATCAAGTACGGGATGACAAACCGGGGACTTCTTGCATTCATGTTTGACAACCCCCTTGACGAATGTAACTAGTTTTGGTATATATATTACATAAACGCCTCGCCTATGGTAGTTGAAAAGCTATCTCGGTGAGGTTTTTTAGTGTAAGATAAGCTAAATGTCCAACCGCACTCACCTATTTATTGATGGAGAAAATTTTTTACACAAAGTAGAAGATGTAGTTCGCCGTGAAAAAATAAACAGCGAGGAAGTGGATATTACTCGGATGAACGTGCGAGGCCTGCTCGAAAACGCTCTTGGCAGCACCCTTGCTTCCCGCACCATTTTTTACGCCGCGCGCCTCCATGAGCATAAAGAGACCAAGGAAAAATCCAAAGAGCTGATCAAACTGCAGCGAAACCTCAAAACTACCCTGGAAAAACAAGGTTTTGAGTTTATTATCGCTGGCAACGTGCGCTCCCAAATCATCCACTCTAAAGGTGAAAACACCGTACTGTTCCGGGAAAAAGGCGTGGATGTGCGTATTGCAGTGGATATGGTGGCAGCAGCCTGCGATAATCAGATAGATACCGCCATACTGTGCAGCTCCGATTCCGACCTTCAGCCGGCCGTAGCCGAGCTGCGCAAACGTGAAATTGAAGTTGTCTATCTTGGATTCGAAATGAAACCAAACAAAGGCCTGACCTACACCACTAACCGCACTATCCTGCTCCGTAACAGCGAGATTCTCCATGCTCTCGGGGTTACGAAATAAACTTGTCCTCTTGGGTTTGCTTCAGATAATTCATCTTCGTACTAATTTTTTTGCCACTTTTATGCTCCAGTTCTTTCCGGGCATTTCCAGCTACCGTGCCACCCTCCGCAGCGGCTGTTTTGTTTTGCCCAAAACCTTGCGCATCTTTGTTCCGCGTGATTTCGGTAGTGGCTGCCTCACCCAGCATCGAGAAAATTAATTCCAAATCATTCATGTGATCCCGCAAATTTTGTCTTTGCAGCCCTTTGAACTTTTTGTACTGCGCCGGCGTCATGCCAAACGTCGCTTTTGAAATTTCGGTAGTCAGAATGGCATATTCTCGCTCTCCACCTACACTTCGCTGCTGCCACTCATCAGTTAACTCTTCTCGAATCGCAATGCCCCGCATCCGCTTTTCGATCCATGCTTCTGAATAACCTTTGGCTTTATACAACGCACGCGCACGTTTGGTGCCAAGCTCTGGATCATCAATTTCTTGCACTCGTTCATATCCTACCTTGGCTAACCAGCGCTTAAATGGCTCGGCTTTGGGTGAAGGAATGGATTGAATGATGCGAAAAATTCCTTGGGTATTAGCGCAATCAGTTAAATATTTTTTACCATCAGGAGCTTCTAATTTCAGTCCGTGACAAATTGTCACGACCTCACTTCCCTCAGTGCCAAGGCGCTGTTTTAACTTTCTCCAATAGGCACCCGCATCAACACTGCCTGTTAATACACCACAGACATCCACAACAGAAAACCACCATTCATTCCGAAAAACAACCTTTCGAATCTCTTTCTGCTGAAAAATCGCGATCTTAGTCTGAATATCATCATTCATAACACTCCTTTATTACTAGTTGAAACTTGGTAATTTTATTACCCATACAAAAACCGTACATCATTTGAAAAAAGATGTAAAGGACGTTAGTTAGCTATTAGCACAATATTCTAGAGCGCGGTTCGGATAAACTCTTCTGCCGAGAATTTTTTGAGTAGCAATTTCTCTTTATAAAGCACTTCTTGAGACTCTTCGATAATCTTAATCATGGCCTTTTTATCAAAGCTATTCACAAATTGCATCTTGTCGATACCTTCTTCTAGTTCCCGATTCGAGATGCCAATATACGATGCGGCCATGCTCACTGCCTCGCGGCGCTCTTTTTGCATAAACGCTAGTGCATCAGCCCAAACCTGCTTTAATTTTTCGATATCTGCCTTGTGAGCGGCGATGACGCTCTTTTTCGCTACCATTACATCCCACAACACCGGATATTGCTTGGTATCGGCCAATACTTTAAATTCTCGCAGCTCTAATAATTTAGAAAGCCAAGGCTCCCACAGCACGGCTGCATCGGCATTCCCCCCAATTAAAGCGCTTCCAATGTCGCTACCCTTCATATCTAAAATAATGACATCACGCGACGATAAGCCAGCTTTCTGCAGTAAATAGAGCAAGAAAAAGTGACTGACCCACATTTTTTCCGCTGCAATACGTTTGCCTTTCAGCTCTTTGATGGAATGGATATGTTTCGGGGTAACGAGGGCATCCCCTCCCAACGAAAGATCTTGCACCATCACAATTTCCAACTCCGGAAACTGATCCTTAAAAAGGATCGCGGTATCTAATGACACGTTTCTAAGATCGAGCTCATCATTTATAAGTGCAGTAAGACGGTTCTTATCTTTCTCGATGCTTACAATTTCAGTTTCTAGATTATTCTTCCTAAACAAGTCCTGATCCTTGGCTATATAGAACGGTGTATTACCGAGCCAGGCATCAAGGCCAACACGTAGTATTGAGGTGTCTTTATTATCAGTTTTAGTCAGTGACGCTTTGATAGATTCGGAGCGAATGATGTAGGAGATGTGCTTTTTCATGCGCACAAATTCATCGTCAAAACGCATCTCAGGCCGACGTGGACGAGGCAAGTTAATGTGAATCTCTTCCTTGATGGTTCCTGGTCTAGTACTTAATACAAACACCCGATCGGCCAAATAAATGGCTTCTTCTACATCATGAGTCACTAAAATAGTAGTTTTCTTTTCTTCTTCCCACATGCTGGCCAAAAATTCTTGCAATTGCGAGCGGGTTTGCACATCGAGTGCTCCAAAAGGCTCATCGAGTAATAAAATATCTGGGTCATTGGCTAATGTACGCGCAATAGCTACCCGCTGCTGCATACCTCCCGAGAGGGTGCTAGGGTATGAATTCCCAAATTGCTCCAGACCAATTAATTTTAAGTAACGCTCTACTATGGTAGAGATTTTAGTTGGATCAAACTTTTTTAATTCTAGTCCGAAGGCAATATTCTGCCGTACCGTAAGCCATGGGAATAAGGCAAAGTTTTGAAACACAATACCACGATCCGTACCTGGCCCCTAAATGTTTTTGTTATTCCAAATAATTTCACCAGTGGTAGGTAAATCGAGACCCGCAATTAATTTTAGGAGGGTAGATTTGCCACAACCCGATGGCCCCACAAAAGCCACAAATTCACCTTCTCGAATTTGTAAATCGATATCATGAACGGCTTCGTTTAACGACCCATCTGTCTGAACATAAATTTTAGTTACGTCTTTAATTCGAAGCATTATGCTCTCCGCTGAACCCATGGAAACAATGCTTTGTGCAAGAGTTTAATCGCAAAATCACTCGTAAGCCCGAGCAATCCAATAATAATCACTACGCTAAATACGTGGTCAGATTGCAACAGCCTCTGTGCTTGAATGATTAGATGGCCTATTCCTGAAGTAGACCCAATGATTTCTGATATCATCAACGCCGACCAGGCCCAGCCAAGCGAGATGCGCATGTCATCAAGAATTCGCGGTTTCGCATAGGGATACATAATTTTAGTTACTATCTGCCATTTGCTTGACCCTAATCCTAGTCCCGATTCAATCATCTCTTTTGGCGTTGACTGAATTGCGTTAGCCACCATAAGAGATAATTGAAAAAATACACTGGCTGCGATTACCAATATTTTCTCCAATTCGCCAATACCAAACCACAAAATAAACAAGGGCAAGGTGGCAGGAATGGGAATATAGCGTATAAAATCAATCAGGGGTTCAATAAGAGCCTCGGCACTCTTATTGGCTCCCACTGCAATACCAATCGGCACCGCAAGAGCGGTAGCGATCCCAAAACCTACAGTAATGCGATATAAACTGATCAAAATGTCCTGTACCAGACCCTCATTAACTAACATCGCTGTGAATGCAGAGATAACGGCCGAGGGGGTTGGCAGGAAAAAATCTTTAATCAATCCGCTGTAGGTTACGGCACTCCATCCCACCACAATTGCTGCTGTGGTCAGTAATGATAGCGTGACGTAATGGTATCGCACTTGCCTCATTACAACTGACCTAAGTAGGTGTCTTTAATTGCTTTATGCAAATCAGGCTTACTGGTCAGCTGTCCTGTTTCGATAAAAATATCACTGAACGTCTGCGCTACATCATAAATTTTTCCAGGATTATTAACGGTGCCAAAATAGGCTTTGTTATCCTGTAATGATGGCCACGATAGTCCAGAGATATAATCTGCGAACTCATCTGTTTTAAGATTGTAATGAGTTGCCATAATGGCATCGGCTTCTTGTTGATTTGCTTTCCAGTAATCAACAGCCTTAAACCAAGCTTTCATCACCTTCTTAACGTTTTGTGGGTTTCGGTTCAGATATGGCTCATTGATGGACAATATATCCACTACCACACCTGGTTGATCAGCAGAGCTGACTAACACCTTACCACCCGACCGTTCCTTAGCTTTTGATAACCAGGGCTCAAATGTAACGGCAACATCGACTTTTCCTGCCACAAAAGCTGCCCCAGCTGCTCCAGCTTCTGTATCGAGTGTCTCTACGTCAGTAGATTTTAAGCCATTCTTTTTCAGCACATAGTTCAAAAAGGCTTCGCTCACAAAGTTCTTCTGCACTGCAATCTTCTTTCCTTTCAGATCTTGGACTGAATTCACCTTGTCTGTAACCAAAATGCCATCTGCACCGTTCGAAATATCGAGTTGAGTTACTCCTACTTCTGGCACATTTTCACCCCGAGCCAATACTAAAAGATCGATTGAATCTCCTAATCCGTCAATTTCACCTTTAATCATGGCTGCTTTTCGCTGTGCAGTGTCATCTGTTTGAGTAATGGTAACCTTTACTCCTTCATCAGCAAAGAAACCTTTTTCCTGTGCTAGATAAAAAGGAGCAAACCCAACCCAAGAGTTAACACTTAGATTGAATGAGTTATCCGAACTTTTAGATGATGGTTGTTTTGCCAAGTATCCTCCAATCGCGATAAGCGCGATGATAACGATACCAAGCATAATTTTTACTGTTTTTGACATATATTCCTTTCGTTTATTTTTTGAAAACTACTTATGACCGACCACATGATTTAGTTTTTACTCACACCAAATGAGCTTGGTTAAGCTCTTTTAGTGAGATTTTAAGCAAATTTCTCTGCTCAGGAAGAGGCTTAGAGCTAGTCTTAGCTCCTCGCCTGAATAGAGATGCGATCTTATTTAAGATCGCCCGCCAGGTGACGGTAACGATTCCCCGAATGAGCCACCATCCGACTTCGGAGACTTCTTGCACCCATTCTTTGATGTACATGGTTTCCCCTTTCATGAGTGGGAACCGCGTAAGCGGTCCCGAAAGCCGAGAATTGCGCTGGCAGCGAACAAGATGCCCGAGATGATGCCAGTTGCCACAAAGGCAGTAATGCCTTGGCGCGTTTGGCGCTCCATCTCAGCAAGCATTGAGCCGCTTGCTACCGGCGCATGCTCCAACATGACATCGTGTAGGTGAATGTTGAATGCAACAAACCCCACAGTAGCGAGCATGCAGAACAGAGTCAGGAATCCGCACATCATAGCGGTCTTCATAGTGGTTTCCTTTGCGTACCAGGCCCGCCGGCACTAATTTGAACGAATAGGTCGGCGATATCGGTTGCCCAAATATGATGTCCATTTATCTGCTTGGATGTCGTACGAACCTATGATGCGCCCGTCCCAATCGTAGTAGACCTCAATGCGCTGATAGTCGGGATACCCAGTGTGAAATTGAGCAGGGTGGGTGGGCAGGAGGACTGAGCGCCCATTCCCCAAATTCACTTCCACGAGGCCTTGGTCAACACGACTGATGCGCGTTTCTCGCGGGCAGTTCGGCAGTTGTGCCACCAAATCCCATTCATTTGAAGCGGGACGGTCGAGGGTCAGCACAACTTCTCCCTGATACTTAGGCTCAAAGGTGTTGAGTCGCACATGCTCCCAGATAACACTCGTACCGAAAAAACATGTGAAGGTGCCAAACGCCGTAAGCATGGCCAACATCGTCCACAGACCAGGACGACGACTCTTTTGCCGCATAATAAGGGAGTATGCGAGCAACAAACAGCATGGAACGAGCAAGATGCAAAACAGAATTGCCATTTTCTTTTCTCATTACTGCCTGGTTTTGTAACTCAGGGCTTATGGCTTAAGGTACAAAGCAAAAGAATTTCTTCTCTGCTCAGGGAATCGGATGAATAAGCACTGCTTGCTCATCCGGTCCTTCTGAAAAGAGTTTCCTAATACTGCAGGGGTATGCAGATCAAGTATGTGGTTTTTGGCTGCTTTTGCCTCGTAACTGATGCTTATGTGTTCTGCATCAGTCCTAGCGCTTTTGACCCGAGCGATTTTCTGCTCGGCAGCCATTAGCCGTCGTAATCCATAATCTCCGCTAATCCATCAAGGAAGGCCTGTGTATTGATGCATTCATGACTTCCATGTCTGGAAAATCGCATCTTTCCCTCTTGATCGATACGGATAGCTTTTCGTCCCTGGGGACATGCCGCGAGCGTTACTGCAACAAGCTGCGGATCGAGCCCAGCTTCAGAAAAAACAGTCTGGAGCTTCTCGAACCAATCCTCACCGATGCAGCACGTAAGACAATACACGCTCTGCTTTGGTTCCACTTTCGAGAGCAGCTGTATGCAATTCTCAATCTCTCGAAACTTCTTGATCATTTTTTCACCTCCTCTCAATCGCGTGCGCGGCTCAGTAGTTATAACGCTATCGATACCCCTATCGATTGGTTACTTCTAGAGGCCAGGTGATATGTAAAGTGCAGAGTCAAAGATTTTACATCTCTGCTCAGGGAAAAGGTCTGCATGGCACTGCCGTGCAAGACCGTTTCTCCTCAGAAGAGGATTGTGGGAATGTATCGCCTTTTCGGTTTAACCCTTACGGGCACCCTATTTTATTAGGCCGAATCACGACTTACGATCCTTCCCAGGACCGGGATCTTCGTGGTAGACACCAGGTTGCCAAGCTCTGAAAATTTTCTTGACGAATTCTGGTGTATATTCCCTGAATCGATGCTCTCCTTGGTGGTATGTGAAGAGTGATTCAACCACAGCGACCATCAACCAATAAACAATTGTTATTGCGAAGATGGAGAAGACACTGATGACGAACACCGTAGTCGCGAGGTTCATTGATCTTATCTCCTCCACCAGTTAAGGGCCGGTGGCGCCGCTAGAGTTTTTGGTGTGCATCATGACGCAGATTGGTTTGAGCCGTTCTTTATCGTGACGCATACATTGTACCATTGTTTATGGATATTGTCAATATATAATGACGTAAAGCGATGGTATATTTTTGGTTATTCATATTGACAAATACCATTTTGAGCGTATTATGGGGATTAATCGTCGTAGATTTGTGACGAAATATAGAGCGACTAAAGACTAATGTCTAAGGACTAAAGCCATGGAATTAATTGAAACATTACAAGAAATTGGGCAGTCCCACTTCGCCAAGGCTACGCGGGACGAGCCCGGTCTGATCAGAGTGAATCAAGCTGAACAATAGGAGGTGTCAGTGGAACTACTTAATGTGTTACAAGAGATCGGGCTCGAAGAGCGGGAGGTAAAGATATACCTGGCGCTGTTAGAGCTGGATGAATCGACGGTGCTGCCGATTGCTACTAAGGCGGGGATAAAACGGACCTATACGTACGATATTTTGGAGGCCTTACAGAATAAGGGGCTAGTTAGCTATATAGAAAAGAATGGACGGCGACGCTATAGCGCCGAGGACCCAAAGAAGCTCGAGAGCATGCTAAAAGAGCGGCTCGAGCACTTTAGGGAGCTGTTGCCCGAGATCCGCTCTATCTATAACAAAGCCACCAACAAGCCCAAGGTACGGTTTTATGAAGGCACGGCCGCGGTCAAAGAGCTGTACGAAGAGCTAGCCCACGTAAAAGAATATGCTAGCATCGCCAGCCCCGATCATTTTTATGAGCTGCTGGGCAAAGATTACATCGATTACCTGACCAAAAACATCTTAAAGAACAAAACTCGGGGCCGGGAGCTATTTGTACACAGCTACGTAGAGGTGCACTTTGAAAAGCAGTATCATGCGCCGCTGCAAGAGGTGCGCTGGCTGCCCCCCGACGTAGAAATTGATACCGATATGTTTATTTTCCCAAACAAACTGGTACTAATCTCGTACCGCGGCACCACACACGCTATCTCGATTGAAGAATCGAGTATTATCGATACGCACCGCAAAATGTTTGACCTGCTATGGGCCGCAACTCCGCCGGGCAGACCTGAGATTAAGATATGAGCTCACAAAAAGGCGCTGCCCGTGCCTAGGAGATTTGAGACAGCGCCCTCTTAGTACAGGTATAGGCGTGCGTGGGTTACACCGCAAAGCTTAAGCTTTGCGGAATTTTTAATTTTTAATTTTTAAACTGAAAGATGGCATCGAAGATGCCTCCTGATCTTGCGTTACGCGTTACGCGTTATGCATTATGCGATTCGTGTTTCGCGACTGCGTGTCCCCCAAATTGCCCGCGCAAGGCTGACACAACTTTATTGCGAAAGTTCTCGGGCTCAACTGAGGATCGCTTGCGCACTTCCAGCGATTCGGTAATGACTGGCACATCAACTCCCAGCTCTTTGGCCGTATCTACCGTCCAGGCGCCTTCGCCGGTGTGGGAGATAGCGGAAGAGATATGTGATAATTCTGGATCGTCTTTGAATGCACTTTCGGCCCAACCCACGAGGCGGGATGTAATGACCGATTGATGGTTATAGAGGTTAAACACTTGCGCTAGATCGTAGTGATATGGACTTTGCTTTAATATCGCCGCACCCTCGGCGATCGCCTGCATCATGCCGTATTCAATGCCGTTGTGTACCATTTTGGCAAAGTGCCCGGCGCCGACAGGCCCTAAGTGCTGCCAGCCTTCCGGAGCCGCAGCAGCTTCAATTACAGGCTTGAGAGTCTCTACATCGCCCTTTTCCCCACCAATCATCAAGCAAGCGCCCTCACGGGCTCCACGGGGGCCACCAGAGACGCCGATGTCCATAAACCGAACGCCCATCTCCGCTAATTCCTGGCCGCGGCGAATTGAATCCTTGTAGTAGGCGTTTGCGCCATCGACTACTAAGTCACCCTTGCTTAAATGTGGCTTAATTTGATGTAAGATTTCATCAGTTGGCGCACCGCTCGGCAACATCAGCCAAATAATACGTGGGCTTTCCAAGCTTTGCACTAGCTCAACCGGCGTCTCTGTGGTGCTCGCACCTGCTTTGGCCACTTCTGCCCGTGGCTCAGGACTCCGGTTCCACGCCACCACCTCAGCGCCGCCTTCAAGTAGCCGCAGCACCATGTTCTTGCCCATTTTACCGAGACCAATGTAGCCAATTTTCATCATATACTCCATTTCTGTCTGCATTTATTTAAGCATAAAATGGTTCTTTGATATACAATATTGACTTAATTTTGATTTCTGGTAAAATACTATGAATATCGAGACTCCACTTCAGTCGTTCATAGGGAGATCAGGATGGACATCGCGCTTAACAACCAAGACTCCGAGTTCGAGACATACTTCGCCCGAACAAAGCGGCAGGCCTACAACATGGCCTACCGTATGACCGGCAATCGGGATGACGCAGAGGATCTCAGGCAGGAAGCGTACTTGCGTGCCTACCGATCGTTCGATAGGTACAACCGCGCCCTGCCGTTCGAGAATTGGTTCTTCCGAATACTCTCGAATCTATTCATCGACGGCCTGCGGCGGAAGCCGCAACAGGCGCCGCTTTCGCTCGACCAGCCTATCAACGAAGGCAGCGGAAATGACGATCTGGCGTACGAGATCCCAGATGCGGCGGCTGATCCAGAACATCTTGTATTGCAGCACTTGATGAGCGAACCGCTTCAAGAAGCGCTCGCACGGCTACCAAAATGCTTCCGCACTGCGGTCATTCTGTGCGACATCAAGGAGATGACGTACGAAGAGATCGCACGCACCATGAACTGCAGTATCGGCACGATTCGCTCCCGCATCCATCGCGGCCGTAAGCTGCTGCGCAAATATTACGACCCGTACCACTTCGATCAGTAACAATGAGGCTACCAAAAGCGGCCGAGGATCAAATCCTCGACCGCTTCTTCATGTCTAAAACTGATTTTCTACTTCATCCAGCTTGCAACGATTGCTCCAATTACCGCAAACTGTACTAAACTGTATCCAGCCTCGATGGCATACAGAGTCCATGATGTTCCACTAAAGGCTTTTTTACCCAGGCCAACGGTAGCCACAAACCCGAGCCAAATCCAAAAGCCGGTTTGTACTCCACCCATCACATCTTTTGCGCCGGTGTACACCACAAAGTGCGCCATAATGTAGCTAATGACCAAGGCAGCTACAAACATCATCACATATGCGCTCATCATCGCGTTTTTCTTGAGCTCATCGCTACTTTTGCCAAGCTCCTTAGCCCACATATTGCCGAGGAAAGCTGGCATGTACCAGATGTATCCGAGCACCATGCTCGCAATTCCACCGACTAATACCGCCCACCAATTCACGTCCACTTGAGGTAACATTTGTACGCTCCTTTTTTTGTTCCTAGCCTATAATTTATTCATACTCTGATAGCAAAAACAATGCAAGCACCTACTTCCGGCCCGATTGGTAGAACTCCTTGCGCAAACAGCGCACCCGCATGTCATCATTTCAAAATTGAAAGCGGCAGCATTAGATGGTACCGTAATCACAATCGGTTTTTTTGTTTTGTAGTGCAACAAAGGCTTTATTATTCGTAATTTTCAATCAACCCGCATGGTTGCCCGTACCTTTGAGGGTATTGCCCATTTCATTATCGCCATCTGTATTGCAATCGCGGCATTGTTGATTATCAGCTCATCCGATGCGCTAGCACGACTGTTACACGGCAGCGCGTCGATCCGCGTCAACCTGATTAGCCTCGCTCTTTTTGCAATTTCGCTCTGGGCTGTCAAAATATCTGGGGAACATCTCAGGCGATTTACAATAGTCATTTTCGGCGCCACTATCGCTGCGCTAGCTTTGATGTACGGGCCAGAGACCACCGGGGTGATCGGAGTTGTGCTATGTAGCGGCATAATCACCATCGTACTGTGGTCGGTCATGCAAAAGTGGCAGCCAAAAAGCTCTACCAGAGCCAGTCTCAAAATACTCACCAATCCATGGCTGATGATATCTGTGTTGGCACTGATTTATACGGTGCTTTCTTTGCTCTATTACATTTCGCTACATCATCAGGGTATCGATTTGGCCATATTCACCCAGGAAGTGTATAAATACGCACACTTTCAGGGACTGTACAACTCGATCAAAGACCAAAACATCTTCGCCGATCACTTTTCACCGTTTCTGATGCTACTCGCTCCGCTGTGGTGGCTATGGCCAGGGGCTTCCATGCTGATTGTGGTGCAGGTAGTAGCATTATGTGTCGGTGGGTGGGTAGTATACAAGATCGCCGAATCTCTGATCAAAGACCGCCTCGTTGCCTGGAGTATTACCGCGGCATACTTGTTGGCTCCTTCACTACAGGCGCCGATGCAGTACGATTTTCATGAGATCATTTTTTTTTCCACCGCGTTGTTATTACTGTTTTATTTCCAGATAAAGCAAAAATATTGGGCGTACTGGATCACCTTTGCGCTAGCCTTGTTGATTAAAGAAGATGTCGCCTTGTATCTGATGGCGTGGTCGCTTTTTTTTGGTTGCTTCAGCAAACAATGGAAGCCGGCTTTGACCGGCATTAGCATAAGTCTGATCTATTTTTTGGTGGTAATGAAAGCGGTGATACCGCATTATACCGGCAGTGCGATGTATCAATATTTTGATATGGGTCCGCTTGGAGCTACTCCGCTTGAGGTAATCAAAACGTCACTCAGCCATCCTACCTTGCTGCTCCGTCAATTTTTCCTTTTTGATACGAAACAACACCCGGGCTTCCCGCCTGACATCAAAATTTTCACCCAACTGTCACTACTGGCCAGTTTTGGATTTTTGCCGCTGCTCGCTCCCACTGTGCTTATTTTGGCCGCTCCAATACTGATTGAGCAGTTTTTGCTCGACTTTCCGTATCATTGGGGCCTCGCCTTCCACTACTCCACCCCAATCACCCCCGTTCTTGCCATCGCAACCATTATTGCACTGAGTCGTATCCCGACGTTGCTGCAGCGTTTCAAGTTGACCCGCGGTGTATCGGGTAGCGCCGCGCAACGTTTGCTGGCCATCTTCGTCATTACGTCAGCAGTGGCCTACAACATTCACCAACGCACCTTTATTACCAACATCGTCCGCCCATCGACGTATACGATCGGATCATCAGAGCGCCAAGCTCTTACGCTCGCTCGTACCATTCCAGCTAATGCCTCAGTTGCCACAAATTCGTTTCTCGCTCCCCACCTAGCCGGCCGTACGCTTATTATCACCTGGCCCGGTTTTTACGGCGAAGGCGGCAAGCCAGAGTTTAAGAATAAGCCGTTGAACACTGATTATGTGGTTCTCAGCGCTGCTGTGCCTGATTGGGTGTGGCGCTTGGATGAATCAGTCGATCACATGAACGCCGTCATTCATGACCATCCAGAGTACGGCCTGATAGCCCTTAGCGATGATAGCCGGACGATGCTGGCCAAGCGTGGGGCTGCTTCCGATCCAGCTTTAGTCAAACGTTGGGACGACATAAAAAATTCACTCGTCATTAAGCCTTAGAGTGTGATTGCAAAAACAGGCAAAAGACGGTAAAATAATGCTGCGTGAATGATCACGCGGATGCTAGCAATTCGTCGCCCTTCAGCTCTAGCAACTTTCCGGCTCATCGTCTCGCTATCGCGAAACGTCTTGCGCCGAAAGTGTGCTTTGAGCAGCGGGCTCGAAGTTGCCACGCTTTTATTGGGGAGTGGCCAAGCGGTACGGCGTCTGCCTCTGGAGCAGAAGATCGAAGGTCCGAATCCTTCCTCCCCAGCCATCCGACTTTTAGGGGAATACCGCGCTTGAGTTTGGCCAAATATGAGAGTACAATTACAGTTATGGATTCAGTAATCTCAGTCAAAAATTTAACCAAAAAATACGGCAAGTTTACGGCCGTCGATAACATCTCTTTTGATGTCAAAGAGGGTGAACTGTTTGGGTTCCTCGGCCCAAACGGCGCCGGCAAAACCACTACCATTTCCATCCTAACTACATTGCTCTCTCTCACTTCAGGCAAGGTTGAGGTAGAAGGCCACGACGTTGTCCACGCGCGCGACGCGGTACGAAAACACATCGGTATCATTTTTCAGGACCCATCGCTCGATACTGAGCTCACCGCCTACGAGAATTTATGGTTCCACGGCATGCTCTATGGCATGGATAAAGCAAAGCTGACTCAGTTGATCCCTCAGCTCTTAGCGCAAGTCGAATTGTCCGATTTTGCTAAAAAACCAGTCAAAACGTTCTCCGGCGGCATGAAACGACGCCTCGAGATCGCTCGTGGCCTGGTGCATACCCCAAAAATATTGTTCTTAGACGAACCAACACTGGGTCTTGATGCCCAAACGCGCGAAAAGATTTGGACATACATCGATACCTTGCGGAAACAACACAACATTACGATCTTTTTGACTACCCATTACCTAGAGGAAACCGAGCGCTGCGATCATATCGCCATCATCGATCACGGTAAAATTATTGATTTAGATACCCCCGCCGCTTTAAAGAAAAAATACAAAAAGGATACGATCGAGCAAGTATTTCTGGAGATGACCGGCAATGATATTCGTGAGGCGCAAATTTCGGCTTTGGAACAGCGCCGCGAGTTTATGAAGCAGGGAGGTGGACGATGGGGCAGATGAACGCATTTTTCGTGCTATTGCAACGCGACTTAATCCGCTTTTGGCGGCTGCGCGTGCGCTTAATTTCAAGCCTAACCTTCCCGATCATGTGGCTCGGCATTTTTGGTACTTCGCTCGGCAGCGCCTTTGCCGGCTCGGCAGTATTTGGCAATTTTAATTACACCACATTCATTTTTCCCGGTATTTTAACCTCTAACCTTATTTTTGGAGCGATCGGCTCAGCCATCTCCATCGTGGCAGACCGCGAATTTGGCTTTATGAAAGAGGTGTTAGTAGCGCCGGTATCTCGCCTCACCATCGCGTTCGGCAAAACGGTCAGCGGCGCCCTGATCACCACACTCTCAGCCATTCCAGTACTACTACTGGCGCGCTTGATCGGCATACCATTAACCTGGCTTGCGGTGCTATATCTCATTCCGACCATGCTGCTGGTCGCCACCTGTTTGTCCGGAGTTGGGGTGCTCTTAGCCTCTCGTTTAAAATCGACTGAATCAGGCCAATTCGTATTTCAGTTTTTGATCTTTCCGATGTTTTTCTTAAGTGGAGCTCTCGCCCCAGTCAAAGAGCTGCCGCATTGGCTGCAAATTATTGTGTATATTAACCCAGCCACGTACGCTGTGGACTTGCTGCGTCGGGTTACTTTTCAAGAAATTGGTGTCCCTGCTCAAGTAATTGACCGCTTAAGCGTGGTGATCGCGAACCATTCGTTGTCAATCCCAATCGACATTACCGTTATTACGGTGTTCGGGTTGATTATGATCCTGCTCGGCGTCCTGGCCTTCTCCAAATCGGACTAGTTATCCTTAAGCGTGATGATATGTTGGCAAAAGTGTAGAAAGCGCTCTGAGTTAAGTGCAAAATAGGCCTCTGCCGGCTCATCAAAACCCGCTAGGGCTCCGCGATAGGTGTTAAGCCCCAAGATACCATCCCGGTAGCTGCGGCTGGCTAACTGGCTGTGGTGCGCTTCCATGGCGTGCAGTTTTTGCTCCAAAACATCACCAATTTTAACCAGGCGATTTGGCACCAGCGGTGCCCATAATTCATACTGTCGTATTTCAAACTTGAGATGATCCTTCAGTAAAGGTAATACCTCGACCATCAAGGGTACGACCGTAAAATGATCTTCATGGTCATCTCCAAACCACGGCACGTAGATAACATCAGGTTTGATCGATTCGATCACCTCCCGGAGCAGCCCTATCGTAGTTTTATTAACCTCAAATTTGCCATCAGCAAAACGCCAAAAGTGACTCTTCATATCACCGAGCACTTTGAGACCAGACTGTGCCTCCTGTTCGCGGATAGCAATTAAGGCTTTGTCAGGGCGCCCTGAAGCGGTACCGCGGCTGCCATCGGTTAAATAAATCACCGTAACCTCGTCCCCGTGTCTGCGATGTAGTGCTAATGTCCCCCCACAGCCAAACACTTCGTCGTCGGGATGCGGGGCCAGTACTAAAACAGTTTGTGTCGGTGTAGTGTCCTCAAACTGAAGTAACTCAAGCCCGACTCCAGCATTGACATAGCGGTATAATTCACGCCAATGCAGCACATTCATTAAGGTTTTATAGCCACGAGCTAAACGTTTCAGTTGTTGTCTATTCATTTACAGCACCTTTTGATAGAGCGCGTCATGGGTCGTCGCTAATCGTTGTGGAGAGTATTGCAATGCGGCGTCTCTTCCAGCATGCGCTATTGTGGCACGGAACTGTGAATCAGACAAGAGCCGCTGTAGCTGCTTGGCTAGCGCATCGGCATCGCCAGCTTGGTATATTAGCCCGGTCTGCTCCGTATCAACAATCTCAGGTAAAGCACCCGCGTTTGATACAATTACTGGCACGGCGGCCGACATCGCTTCAAGTGGCGCCATGCCGAACGATTCACTAAGTGATGGCTGTACGTAGATCTGCAATGACTGGAAAAACGAAGCTGGATCATTCACCAGACCAAGCCATTCAATATGAGCCGATATGCCAAGGCGCTGCCCCAATTGCTTCAGCGCATCTAAATCCGGCCCATCCCCCGCAATGCGACAAATAAGGGCAGGATGTTTAGGCACTATCATGGCTACGGCGGCAAGAAGTGTTCCAATCCCCTTAACCCAAGTCAGATGTCCAATGGTACCAATAATCGGTTTTTGTTCCGGCGTATGTTTCGGAATTGGCTCAATTGCCCCATAGATGACCGTAGTTTTTGATGGTGAGGCCATTTGATGTTGTAGTAAAAATTGCTGCACCGCCTGCGAAACCGCGACAATATGATCACTTTTTCGGTTGAACCGCGCCAGCATGCGCAACTGTACAAACTGCCGCAAGCGGCTCGTTACATGAAAATCTTTGGTCCACAAATGCTCTGTGTAAATCATGCGAGCGCTTCCCCACCCACCGGCCCGCCCTAATATCCCCGCACGCACTCCGTGACAATGGATAATATCGGGCCGAAGTGCCTGGTACTGTGCCGCAATCCAATTACGTAGACGGCGACGCGATAGGGTTTGATTGTATGCATGAACGGTCACTTCATCATTGAGCTGATCGACCAGCCAGCCGTGTGGACATATCAGATGGACGTCGTAGCTCTGTGCCAATCCACGAGCTAACAACGCTACCTGACGCGGGGCGCCACTGTTGCTTGAATCACAAATGACGTAGAGTAAGCGTTTTTTGTTCACGATTGCAATAATCCTTCAGCATCACTAAGCCGTTGTAGTACTGTCGTTTTCCCATCAGATTTAGATAAGAATGCCGCTAGATATTCAAACATGTTCATCGATACCACTTCACCGGTAATCGCCACACGGGTTGGATGTAAATAAGCACGACCGGCTAACTCCTGTGGTTGTCGACTGCGGAAATACTCAGCCAAAAAATCCACTCGTGCTGCAGCTCCGTTCGGTAAAGCCTCAAGATCTAATTGCTCAACTGCCTTTGTAATCACCTTCAACGCCTGCAGAGCTTCATCCTGATGGATGGTGCCTTGCATGGTCAAATCTTCACGATTTGGTGCATGCTGATGCAAAAAGGTACTCACGATGCTGAGCATTTCCTGATAGTTGCTGGCTCGCAGATGTGCCACATCCACAATTGCTGCGCTAAAAGCTGGCTCTCTGTTTGAAAGATGCTGAAACTGTGTGATCACTGATTGTTGATCTGGTGCAACGTCTGCAATGTTTAACCAGTTATGAAAGGCCGCAGCCACGTCCTTTGCCGTCAAAGCGCTTAAGTAGTGTCGGCTCAAAGAATTTAGTTTCGCGAGGTCAAAAATAGCCGGCGATGAACCAACGCGCTTCAAGGTAAATGCTTTCGTGAGACTGTGCAGGGTATAATCTTCTGCCACATGGGACGGGGTCCAGCCCAGGAAGGCCATGAAATGCAGCATCGCTTGCGGATGAATACCAAGCGTACGCTTGTAGTACAGCAACGAAGTATGGGCGTTCCGCTTTGACAATTTGGCTTTATCGGGCCCGAGAATGAGCGAGAGATGACCAAACTGCGGCGGCTGCCATCCAAAAGCGCGGTAGAGTAATAAATGCTTTGGCGTTGAGGAGAGCCAGTCCTCACCACGCAACACATGGGAGATCTCCATCAAATGGTCGTCCACTACATTGGCCAAGTGATAGGTTGGGAAACCATCCGATTTTAACAACACTTGATCATCAATTTCGTCTGATTGAAAGGTAAGTTCACCTTTAATTTGATCGCTCCACTTAATCTCTTGATGGTCGGGCACGGCGAGGCGAATAACGTGTGATTCATGCTTTGCTCGCTTAGCTGCTGTTGCTGCAGGAATGGTGCGACAAAGTCGGTCATACCGTGGTGCTCGATGATTTTTTTCCTGCTCGACTCGTACATTTGCTAGGCGCTCGGATGAACAAAAGCAGTAGTAAGCGTGCGCATGCTCAACTAATTGTTGGGCATGTGTTTGGTAAAGATGTGATCGCTCCGATTGACGATATGGAGTATGTGGCCCGCCCTGCCACGGGCTCTCATCTGGATCCAACCCTAACCAGTCTAAGCCCTCTTTGATCCGCTCCTCCGCCCCTACTACTTCACGCACCTTGTCTGTATCCTCAATCCGCACCATAAATACACCGCCCTGATGTTTCGCAAACAGATAGTTAAACAAGGCCACACGCACGTTACCCACATGTGGATCACCGGTGGGGCTGGGAGCAAAGCGAACCCGGATCTGCTGATTTTCCGCACTACTTTTTTTCTGCATCTTATCCTTAATCTTACTGAAACCCTAGCAAGTAAATTCGAAGCACCAAGCACGAAATTCGAAATAATATCTAAATCATAACTTCAAAATGTTTCGGATTTCGGATTTAGAATTTCGGATTTACCTTCCTCTACCCTTCCACCACATTCACTA
This sequence comes from uncultured Candidatus Saccharibacteria bacterium, assembly GCA_964561525.1. Lineage (GTDB taxonomy): Bacteria > Patescibacteriota > UBA1384 > CAJBMM01 > CAJBMM01 > CAZLPY01. The sequence continues at coordinate 20,053 of CAZLPY010000005.1, forward strand.
AATGCTCTATTTTGGGCTCAGACTGACCCAACGTCACTGCCACTATATCAATACGAATGTTTTTAAAGCCTCGCGAACTAAATCCGCGGGCCAGCTTGCGTAATTGCTGCTGCTTGTGCCACCCCACCATTTCCTGGGGCAGGCCGTACTCAAGGCCGCGTTTTGTTTTGACCTCTACAATGACCATGGTTTTACCATCTTGAGCTACAATGTCGGCCTCAACTCCATCTTGTTTAACGTTCCGTCCGATAATTTTGAAGCCCCTGGAAATCAAAAACTGAGCTGCTAACTCCTCGCCATGCTGCCCCACCGCCTGCTTACTCATGTTCAAGATAATACCACAAACTCCCCTGTTAAGCACGATCCAAGCGTGAATCACTTGACATGTTAAATATAATGTGCTATTATGGTATTCAACAAGAATGAGATAGGGCACCTACTGGCACTCTCTCGGAACATGAACAACTTAAACATACCGGCTCAGGAAAGGACTATATTGTCATTTCGACCCATCAAGTTTTGTCTCGATGTTGGAGAAATCTCGAAAACAACAATAAACAGGGTGAGGTGTCTTGCACCTCTCCTCTCCTGAGCCGGTACCTACATCCAGCCGGCACGCATGGAGCAACTATGAGAAATACTTATTTTGGCTTTGCCCTGGCAGACAGCATGTTTCAGGGTATTTGCGTGATCGACCGGCAGCCTTTGTCAGTCGAAGCAGTCCGCCAGATTGTCCGCGATGGTGTCGAATCATGCCTCAATCCTTCTCATGAAGCCACTGTCGGCGCGATGAGGCAGAGGTTCGACATCGACGTATCAATTCCGGAAGCGCCCCCACACATTACGCTTAATGAGGGCGACCGAATGTTGGTGATGGGAGTGCGGGGACTGCATCGCCTTACCGATCGCCACCACTACAGCGCCGCGGAGATTGAGACAGCGACGTTCTCCTTCTCATTGTATACCGTACGAATAATGGTGGTGCCGCCGGCCGTAGAGGGCGAGTCAGCCATGATCGACTTATGCCAAGAAAACAGGAGCGCACTCGAAGACTGAGTATGCTCGACACGAAAGACAGGCAGCGCATGCAACATCGCGCTGCCTCATCCTAGGGTTCATTTACTTAAAGTGAATTGTAGAGATGAGAAACAGAGTTTGGAACTCTCCTGAGCCGGTAACACTCCGCGCTCATATGCCAACTCCCGGCAATGGGAGGCTTCCTCACACTTGTGGGGTTGCTGGTGATGAGCCAGCAGGAGGCCCTGGAACACTACTGACCACAAAGGCAGTTAAAGTACTGGGGATAGACGAAATGGAACTCGAAAAAGTGATGAGCGAAAGAAACGCCCTCGCAGGAAAAGTCTTGGAGGAATTCTTGGCTCTTCCGCCAGATGTTCAGCGCGAGGAAATTGGGGATAAAATCCTCAAGCTAGGTTCGGTGAAACCAGCGCCTGACACAGCCCGAGGCATTGCTCCTGTATTCCCGATCTATCAAGCAATGAACGACCTCAGATTAGTGCTAGACGATATTACCTCCCTCCAGAACACCGGCTTTACACTGAGTGAGCTAAGGGAGCAGAGGGAGCAGCACTATCGAGAAATCGGAGAGAAGATCGGTGACCGTGCCGTCGGTATCAGACGTCCACTCGATCTGGAAGGCAAGTTTAGTCAACCCTCTGACAGAGATGAATAAGGCATCCAAGCTGCCACACCGGAGTTGCGAATACTTCGTTATCAAAAAACGTACAGAAGGCGGGTGGCTCAAGTAGCTGCCGGCCTTTCTTCATGCCTAAAAATCCCATCCTACGCCACATCCTACGCTAAAGCTTCGAACGTCAACAAGGCTGCGGAGGGCAAGCAAAAAACCGCCTTAAAAGCGGTTATTTTTTGTGTTTAGATTCTTTTTGAGATTTCTCCACCCCTTCGACCCTCCTTCGCTCAGAAGAGCTACGGAAAGGGCAGGCAAAGCTCAGGGAGTCGAAATGACACCGCTAATTATGCTTCTTTTGGCTCTTCGGATGCTTCGGTAGATTCTGTTTCAATTTCTTGCTTGAGTTCAGCTACGGCTTCGTTGTGCTCGGGCTCGCCAATAGGCTCAGCGATCTCTTTGGCCTCTTCGACTACTTCAGGTGCCTCGCCCGCCGCAATATCGGCTTTGACTTCATCAGGCATCGCTTCAGATTTTTGCTCAGTTACATCGGCATCTTCAGCCTTTTCCTCAAGCCTAGCTTCGGCTTCCTCGGCTACGGCTTCTTCAATTTTGGCAATTTCGGCCTCGGCGCCCTTTTCTTCCCATACTTTGCGATCAATCTTTTCGTTCTTTAAGCGGGCTGCTTTACCGGTTAAGCCACGCAGGTAGTACAACTTGGCTCGGCGCGTTTGTGAAGATTTTACGCGCTCGACCTTGACGATACGCGGGCTATGCAGCGGAAAAACACGTTCAACGCCAATGCCAAATGAAATTTTACGCACCGTAAAGGTGGCGTTAATACCACTACCGTGTTTGACTGCTAGTACCACCCCTTCGAATACCTGAACACGCTCTTTGGTGCCTTCACGAACGATTGAGTGCACTCGTACTGTATCACCAGGGTGAATTTGAGGAATATTCTTTTTCAAAAATGGCTTTGTTACTGCATCAAGAAGCTCTTGCATACTTATCCTTTAACCACCGATACGATGCGAGCGTCGGCGTTGCGACCGGTAAAGCGGATCGTTTTTTGTTTAACAAATTTAACCAAACCGGACTGTAGTGCAAATAAGGTAAAGTCATTGCCGATGCCAACGTTTTGTCCAGGACGAAATTTGAGTCCTTTTTGACGCACGATAATACCCCCAGCGGTCACTTTTTGATCGCCAAATATCTTGACACCAAGACGCTTGGACTGACTATCTCGTCCGTTTTTAGTTGAGCCACCGGCTTTTTTGTGTGCCACCTCAAACTCCTTGTTTCGATAGATCCGCACTTAAGTGTCATGACGATAAGTTATGCTGCATTGAGAACAACAACATCCCTGCGTACATTTTGATCAGTACGCTCATACCGGATCGGTCCAATGCTAGAACTATACGGGATTTTTCTAATCCTGTCAACGATTTTGGGATAAAGCGCAGTGTTAAAAATAACGGGGAATATCATCACAACCGGCGTGCCCGCCGCCAGATGTCTACGCCAGTGTTGCAGCGACTCGACGTACAATTCGCCTAACTGTGATATCAACTGTTCTTTTTCATGCTGACTCGGCTCATGATGCCACACCGGCCCCAAGTACGGCTCGGTCACAATAGCACCATGCCCCCGCCGCAGCTGTTCCGGTATCGTTACTTTTCGTGCGTCTGCTTGCCATACCGACGGGGACTCTGCTGATAATCCTACATTTGCACGGGTAGCAACGACCGCTTGCATATCTAGATCTGAGCCACAAAATTGGCAACCGAGCTCGTGAGCCTCCATCAAAATAACGCCACTGCCGCAATATGGATCAAAGATCGTAATGTCGTGGTTTAAAGCAAGTCCAGTGAGATTAATAAGGCTTCGCCCCAGTTTTTGAGGCAACAGGCCACGCTCGCGGCTGACGTCGGGTTTGGAAAATTCACGTGCGCCCCACTGTTCAAATTGATGCACCCAGCTGGTTTCACCAACCCACCAGCGCGTACCGACTGGTACCAAAATAAATTCCCGGCCACCTTTTTGTAGCAGCTGTTTTTGCACTACCACGCTTGAAAGGATGGTGCCCTGCCCTGGCAACACTATACGAACCGCCTTCCCACCAGATTTGAGCATTTTTTTGAGCGATAACCCCAAACGCGAGGACCACTTTGGTGACACCGGTCCGTAAACAGACAATCCAATGTCGTATCGCGACGAATCAACTGCTTCAACTAATTGTTGTAACGTCGGCAATAATTGCGTGCTTTCAACGACCCCGTGACACAATCCAGCCTTAACCACCCCGCCGAGGCGATTTAAGGCAGAATGACCAATAAATTCACCCTTGATTTCGAGCGCCGATCCGGCTACGCTAGAGATCGACCATTGGCCATGGGCCAAATGCGGGAGCTGTTGTTGTAGCTCGGCTTCTGTCAAAGCAGGAGTTTTGCCCGGGATGGCGAACCACGAGGATGATGGTGTAGATATCATGCAGTCACTATAACCAATTCACTCGTCGAGCAAAAGCGCAGGAATTCGCAAATGACTAATTACTAATGTCTAATTACTAATTAAATCCCAATGTATCAATGACCAATTAGACATTGCGTCATTATTTAGAAATTAGTCATTAATCATTCATCCTTAAGATTTATATGTCCAAATTCACCCATCTCCACGTTCATAGCCACTACAGCCTCCTGGATGGCCTTGGCACGGTGCCAAAATTGCTCGGGCATGCTGGTGAACTTGGCATGGATTCGTTAGCCCTGACCGATCATGGAGTGCTGTATGGGGCAGTTGAATTTAGTACCAAAGCGAAAAAGCTGGGTATTAAGCCCATTATTCTGACCAGTACTACCCAGAATTTAGGAC
>CAZLPY010000005.1:24587-39067 GCA_964561525.1 uncultured Candidatus Saccharibacteria bacterium
GATTAAGCACGGTTCCTAACCTTCTTAAACGAGCTCAGGATCTTAATATGAACGCCTTGGCTTTAACTGACCATGGGGTGATGTATGGAGCAGTTGAATTTAGCAAAAAAGCTAAGCAAGCCGGAGTTAAACCTTTGGTAGGTTGCGATCTCTACGTAGCGCCGCGTAGCTATAAAGACAAAGTAAGCGGTATTGATAAGAGCCCCTATCATCTGGTGGTGCTATGCCAAAACAAAATCGGCTACCAGAACTTACTTAAACTGGTTAGCGCAGCACATTTAGATGGCTACTACTACAAGCCACGTGTTGATAAGCAATTACTAAAACAGTACTCCGAGGGTCTGATCTGCCTCACCGCTTGCTTGCAAAGTGAAATATCAAAACCAGCTGGCAATGACGATCCCGAGACGGCCGAAAAGGCGCTTTTGGAATACCGCGACATCTTTGGGCCAGAACGATTGTTTGTCGAACTCCAGCACCATCCCGAGCTTCTCGCACAAGGTATCAGCAACAATCATTTAATTACTTTAGCCAAAAAAAATCAGTTGCCGCTGATCGCCACAAACGACGTCCATTACCTGCGCTATGAGGACGCTGAAGCCCAAGACGCGTTGCTGTGCATTCAAACCGGCAAATTTGTGAGCGACACCAACCGCATGAGCATGCGCGAGGGTGGCACTTTCATCGATATCTCGATGCTCGGAAGCGATGCAATGTCCAAGCATTTTATCGATACGCCAGAGGCCATTACCAACACGCAAGTTGTTGCAAAGATGTGCCAATTTGAGATGGAGGTTGGACGCTACATCTTCCCGGCGTTTCCAGTACCAGCCGCCAAAACTCCGTTTCAGTATATATCTGAGCTGTGTATCAGTGGTCTGTGGACTAGAATCGCCAAATCGGACGCTCCGGAGTCACTCGTCGTCCCTCAGGTAGACCCCTCGTATATCGATCGTATGAACTACGAGCTTGGCGTGATTGAGAAAACTGGCTTTACTAGCTACATGTTAATGGTGGCGGATTACTGTAGTGAGGCCAAACGTCGCGGTATTTTTATTAACACGAGAGGATCGGCTGCCGGCTCATTGGTTGCCTATTTAATCGGTGTGACTGATATTGACCCGTTGCCATACAATCTCATATTCGAGCGTTTCCTAAACCCTGAACGTATCTCCTGGCCTGATGTAGATTTAGACATTGCAGATGTGCGTCGGGCGGAGCTGATTGAATACGTCACTAAAAAATATGGCGCCGAGAAAGTGGCGCAAATTATAACCTTTGGGACAATCGCTGCTAAAAACAGTATCCGTGACGTCGGTCGGGTGCTCGGAGTAAGCTACGCGGAGGTAGATGAATTATCGAAGCTCATCCCGCTGGGCAAAACCCTTGAGGAAAGCTTGGAGCAAGTGACTGAGTTGAAATATCGTTATGATAACGAGCCTCGCGTGACACAAATTATTGACCTAGCCAGATGCCTCGAAGGAGTAGCTCGACATGCATCTGTTCATGCTGCTGGCGTCGTGATCGCCGATCAGGATTTGCGCGAGTATGTGCCAATCCAGCACATGAAGGATGAGAGCAGCTACGTCACCCAGTACACAATGTACGATTTAGAAGCGATAGGCCTGGTCAAAATGGATTTTTTGGGCTTAGCAAACTTAAGTATTATTGAACGAGCACTGGATATTATCCAGGCAACGCGTGACGTTACCATTGTGCCAGCGGAATTACCGCTCGACGATGCTGTGACCTATCAACTACTGTCGCGTGGCGAATCATCTGGGGTATTTCAACTCGAATCTGATGGCATGAAGCGTTATCTAAAAGAGCTCAAACCTACTGAAATCGGCGACATTATCGCTATGGTAGCGCTGTATCGCCCCGGGCCAATGGAACTAATCCCCGATTACATCGCTGGCAAACATGGCCGCAAAAAAGTAACGTATCTCCATCCAAAACTCGAGCCAATTTTAAGTGAAACCTACGGCATTGCGGTGTACCAAGAACAGATTATCCAAATTGCGCGCGACTTATGCGGCTTTAGTTACGGTGAGGCAGATGTGCTACGAAAAGCAATCGGCAAGAAGATTAAGGAATTACTGCTTGAACAACGCAAGAAATGGGTGGAAAAAGGCATCGAGAATGGGATCGGCAAAGCCTTAGCCGAAAAATTATTTGACTTCGTCGAGCCGTTCGCACGTTATGGGTTTAATAAAGCACACGCCACCTCTTACGGCATTATTGCCTATCAAACCGCCTATTTAAAAACGCATTATCCCAGTCAATTTATGGCAGCTTGGCTCACCTCGGAGCAAGCTCGGGACATTGAAAAGGTGTCGTTCGCCCTCAATGAATGCGAGCGTATGGGCATTGAAGTGCTACCTCCCGATGTTAATGAGTCATTTGCTGATTTTGGCGTCGTACCTAACGTTGCTCATGCCACAGAACCTATTCGATTTGGACTCGGGGCGATCAAAAATGTCGGTCATGGCGTCGCTGATATTATTGTGACTGAGCGTAAAAAAAACGGCCCATTCCCTACATTAGTACAGTTTTTAGAGCGAGTAGATCATAAGGTAATGAATCGCAAAACCTTGGAAAGTCTGATTCAAGCTGGAGCATTAGACCGATTTGCTGATCGTAATCAACTCATGCACGGTATTGATGCCATTTTGAAGTATACCAGTGGCTTGCAAACGAAGGATCAAAGCCAAATGGGCTTGTTTGGCGATGGTGAAGCAGCTGAAGTCGCTCCACTTACCCTTCCCACGGCTCCACCGGCTACCAAGGAACAAAAGCTGCAATGGGAAAAGGCGCTGCTCGGCATTTATTTATCAGAGCATCCACTGGCCAGGTTTCGCAGTGCCATCGGTACCCTAACCACTCCAATTAATTCGTTGACGGCAGAGACGGTCGGTCAAACGGTGCGGCTAGTTGGGATTATTACCAGCGCCAAAACTATTATTACAAAATCAAATCAGCCGATGCGCTTCGCCAAATTTGAAGACACCTCAGGTGCAACTGAAGTGGTAGTATTCCCCAGTATTTTGAGTGAAAATCCGGAGCTGTGGCAGACCGATCGGGTGGTCGTGGTTGATGGTACCGTTAACGATAAAGACGGATCAATTAAAATTTTAGCGAACGCCGCTTGGGATACTGCTGGCGCACCAGACATGTCAGCCCTCCATCTACCCCGGCTACAGCCGAGCCGCGCTAAATCGTCCGCAGGAAGAATAAAGCGAGAGGTAAAACTACCCGAGTATCAACAAATGTTACATCTCACCGTACCACACGGCGCTTCGCCGACCATTTTGGCGCAACTGAAAGATATCATCAGCAACCATCCAGGCGATACGCCAGTCACTCTGCATCTGCCACAAAATGGGGGCTCAAAATCAATATTGCTGCATCAAAAAATATCGGCTAATCCGACTGCGCAACGTCAATTCAAAGATCTGCTGGGGAGCGATCATTGTGTTCTGAAAACGACCGTGGACGCTGCAGCTGTGTAATGCGCTGCTGCAACTCGTACGGATCAGACAGTTCATTAAGCAACAGCATCTCCGCCGATCCAGCGGTCTGGATGCGGATGTCCCCAAAATTAAACAAGGTATGAACTAATCCATCGATTTCGTGCGTTACAAACTGAATATTTTCGAGCAGCGCTTCGCTGACCTTACGGCTGGTAAACCCACGTTGCTGTACAAACACAACCCGTCGATTTGTGAGCAACACCATGGTACTCCACCAACCGTACCATGAGCGGAGTGCTATGATCAGGGACATCAGGACCAATAACGGAATACCGAGACTGACCCATGTGACCCACCCGAAACTGCGAATGAGCAAAACAGCGAGCAGCAATAAGGCAATCACTTTTACAGCGTGTTGAATTAAGGTAAACGGATGCTGGCGGGAAACGATTACAACCCGCTCGCCCGGCTGCTGCCCTCGAAAATGATATTCTTCCTCGATTTTCATGCCATATCCCGCTTTTTATGGAGAATTCCAGCGACAAATATTACTATCGCAATTACAGCTAACGCTACACCAAATGACCGTACTTTGGCCAATCCGGTACGCTGTAGCGCCGCGATACCGAATAACGTTGATATCCCGAGTAAAATCACATAGGTCAGGCGCATCGACAATCCAGCCTTAAGTAGACGGTGGTGCAAATGGGTTTGGTCCGGATGAGTCAGCGGGTTTTTACCACGCGCCAGCCGTGATCCGATCACCCAAAAAGCGTCGATAATCGGAATAGCTAATACTACTAAGGTAGTAGCTAATTTCGCACCGGAGATTAATCCCAGTACTCCGATCAAAAAGCCTAAAAACATCGAACCGGTATCGCCCATAAAAATACGAGCGGGAGGCAGGTTCCACACTAAAAATCCTGCAACTGACCCCACCCCAATACTGGCCAACAACGCTGTGGCAGGTTGCATCACAGGAGCGCGGCTGGAAAGAATCATTAGCACGAACAGCGCTACAGCGGCAATGGTACCAGCCAACCCATCGATACCATCACTAAAATTGAGCACATTCATCAACATAACCAGCCAGATTATGGTCAGCGTGTCGGCAATTAATACATAATGATAGATCACTCCTCCGAGTGCAATCGGGATCTGCCACTGGTCAAGCCGCAGTTCTGGCCCGCCAAACGGATTGTTGATATAGCTCACCCCGATTCCACCTGCAATGATGATTAAGCAGACGATAATTTGAATTGCCAGTTTTTGATACGCTTTGAGACCTTTGAGGTCATCAAATAGCATAAAACCGACCAACACTAATCCACCAAGCAATACAGCAAGCAGCTGCTTGTCGATACTAAAACCAAAAATAGCAAACGGAAACCCAAAGCCGGAAAGTGAGGCTTGGTTGCTCAGATGATAACCAAGTGTCACCACAAAAAATGTTAAAAATATTGCCAACCCACCGATGCGCGGGATAGCTCGCCGATGCATATCTCGATCTCGAATCGCCGGAGTAAGCTTGCTTTTTTTGGCAATACGGAAAATGACAGCAGTAAGAATGGAGCTGACAACAACCGAGATTAAGATTGGTGCAATAAAGCTCATTGGATCAGTATATCAAATCAAACAACGCGAGATATGTATCATACTCGGCAACTATAATGAACTAAACATCATTTTAGCTCGTAACAATGCTGATGCGAGCAGTGTTTTCGTGACAGTACTCACGAAAACATCGTATCTTCATCTGCTCTCTTGTACGACACGATCTCTCCTGATGTAAACCAGTGTTTAATCTCAGCTTCAGCTTCTTCCTCGTTACCCGAAGCGTGCACCACATTGCGCACTGTTCGCTTATCGAGCGAGGAAGCGGTGGCGGCATCAATTGAATAATCACCACGAATGGTGCCCGGTTCTGCGAGCACTGGCAAGGTATGTCCAATTAATTTGCGCACCGTGCTGATAGCATGCATACCCTGTAACACTATCGCCACCACCGGACCGCTCGATAAGTAACTGACGTTCCACTCTTGTATAATTTTGCCCATTGCAAGAGGGTCAGATGTTCCAAATTCCTTCATCGGATCCATGCCATGCTCAGCCATCGAAGCTAAGTTGCGTGTTCCCATCCCAAGCAGCCACTCTTCAGACCCCGAGTAGTGCCCAGCTGCATGCTCGTGAGTAGGATATACGAATTTCATCGCCAGTATTTTAAAACCGCGCATCTCAAAACGGGTAATAATTTCCCCCACAAGTCCGCGTGCCACCGCATCTGGCTTAATTAATACGAGAGTTCGTTCTTCCTTCGGATGCTTCATTGCTGCTCCTAAACTTGTAGATTTTTACGTAACCAAGGTGAATGGTCAACTGAGGCAATCACCGCCGCTCGCATCGCATCCTGCACTAAGTACTGCTTCGCTGCACGTGCCACATCTGCTACCGTCACCTTATCGATTTCAGCGTTTACCTGTTCGGGCGTCATGATGTGATTGAGCAAAATTTCCTGCATCCCCAGCATTTCAGCCAGCTCATCCGATTGCTCAACGTGCAACAACAACTTTCCTTTGACGTATTCCTTCGCTTTGGCTAACTCCTTCACCCCTACTTTTTCGTCCTTGATCAACTTGAATTCATCTAAAATAGTGCCGAGTGCCTCTTCAAACTTTTCAGCGGTCACCCCGGCTGAAGCAGCGATAAATCCGGTGTCGAGATAGTTTTCGGTTTGGCAACGCACGTAATAAGCTAACCCGCGGCGCTCTCGCACTTGCAAAAATAGCCGTGAACTCATCCCGCCACCCAAAATAGCTGATAGTACTTTTAATACCGAACGATCGGGATGATCATGAGAAACACCGCGAAATCCGACCCACAAATGGGTTTGCTCGGTGGTTTTTTGATGCATGATAAACGGCGTCGTAGGAGCTGTTACCTCGTTTTTTGATGCAGCTTTAATATTCCCACCGGCAAAGACTCCAAAATGCTGTTCCACCAGACGCTTAGCCTCGGTCGTTCCCCCCGCTAACACTACCACCATGTTATCGGCGTTATAATAATGAGCACGATGTTGCAAAAACTGCTCACGGGTTACTTCCGCGATGTTCTGCCGATTTCCAATCACTAACCATCCTAGCGGCGTATCGCCAAACATTTTTTGCTCAAACAACTCACCAGAATAGATCATCGGCTGGTCTTCATACATCTTGATTTCTTCAGTAATCACGCCGCGTTCTCGATCAATCTCCACTGGATCAAATTTGGAATTGAGCAGCATATCTGACAGTATTTCTACTGCGAGCGGACCGTGTTTCTTGGCGCATTTAATATAATAGCCAGTGAACTCTTTGCTGGTGAACGCATTCATTTCACCACCAACTGAATCCACTGCTTCAGCGATCATCTCCGCTTTCGGTCGCTTTTCAGTTCCCTTGAAAAACATATGCTCCAAAAAGTGAGATAGTCCGTTGATTTCCGGGGTTTCGTAGCGTGAGCCGACTCCAAACAGTACTAGCACTGTGACTGACTGGGCATCAGCGACTGATACTTCAAGTAAACGAACGCCGTTACGCAAACGAGAAAGGTTATATTCCATGGTGTTATTAAAGCATAAAACGAGTTTTGATTCAACGCGCTACCGCAGTGGCGTTGATCAAGCCTGCGACCTGAAGCGACGCTTTCGCAGTAGTAGGTAACCAGCCAACAATATCAGTATAACTACAATTGTAGCGTCAGCGTAGCGAAAGTAGCTCCGCACAAGCTGCCAGTGCTCGCCGAGCCGATATCCAATCCAGGCCAACAAGTAACAAAACGGTAATGCTCCAACTATTGTATAGAGTGAAAATTTTCCGTAATTCATCCGAGCCAGTCCAGCTGGTAGCGAAATAAAGGTGCGCACGACCGGGATAAATCGTCCAATGAGCACGGATACTTCACCGTAGCGCCTAAACCACGATTCTGCTTGATCAAGATGATGATGATTGAGGCGGAGGATGCGGCCGTATTTATCAACCAGCGCCCGCCCACCTGTCGCTCCAAGCCACCAGGAGAGGCTAGAACCGAGCCAATTACCGAGGGTGCCCGCTAAGGCCACCTCAAATAGGTTAAGTTGTCCACGGGCCACCAAAAAGCCTGCAAAGGGCATGATGGCCTCAGACGGAATAGGGATATTGGCACTCTCAAGCGCCATCAGCACTATGATGCCCACATACCCAATTGCGCCGATCACAGCTGTAATGCCATTGACTAAGCTGTCGAGCAGATGCTCAACCATGTCGCGCCAGCACCAACGCAAGTACCAGCAGTGCTAAACCAAGTCGATACCAAGCAAAGATGGCAAAACTGCCTTTTTTGACGTAGTTCAGCAAAAAACGAATGCTAATATAGCCCACTACACCGGCCACTATTACTCCGACGATGAACGGACCATCGATATCACCGGGGTGAAGATGTCGCAACTTCAACAATCCAGCACCGGCGATAATCGGAATTGAAAGCAAAAAGCTGAATCGTGCCGCGGCCTCACGGCTCAAGCCAAATAAAAGGCCGGTTGTGATAGTAGCGCCTGACCGCGAAACACCGGGTAATAAGGCTAGAGCCTGAGAGCATCCAATCAAAAATGATTCTACGCTTGAGATCGTTTGCATTTCACGTTTTTTTGCCGCAATACGGTCGACGTATGCCAGTACACCACCCATCAGCGCAAGAGCAATGGCAATCGCCACAATGGCTTGGCGCAGCGTATTATCAATCGCATCTTCAAATAAAAACCCAATCAACCCAGCCGGAATTGACGCTAAGATGATTAGCCAAAACAACCGACCCTCGGCGCTTTTCAAGCCTTTAGTCAATCCGGCGGTCAATAACATAATAATATCGCGCCAAAAGTAAACCACTACCGCGACCAAGGTGCCGATGTGCAAGGCTACGTCAAACACATCGGAGTGCCTGGTCCAGCCGAAAATATATGGTACTAAAATAAGATGTGCTGAGCTCGAAATGGGTAAAAACTCACCCAATCCTTGTACTAACCCGAGCACAATCGCTTGTAAGTAAGTCATCAGTTCCTTTCCGGATGATAGATATCAAAACGTGCCAACCAACGAAATAATGGGTGAGAATACCGTACGATTACGTATGCACTGGCCAAACCAAGCATTGCTCCAGCAAACACGTCACTCGGATAATGCATGCCGGCGGCAACTCGACCAACGGCCACGAGAGCAGCCAAACTGAGCAATATCCCTGCTAATTTAGCATATTGACTATAAAAGGCAAACACACCAGTAAAAGCAAAGCTAATCCAGGTATGCTCACTTGGAAACGAGCTGTTAGCTGGCACACTGCCGATCGGAATAATTGACTGAATTACCGCAAAAGGTCGCTCCCGGCCAACCACTGATGAAATCACAAACCCAATGGCGGTTGCTAAAATAGTGGCGAGTATTGCTTGGGCTAAGATGTGAGTACCAGCAGAGCGCACGTGATAATCGTGACGCTCAAGTAAAAATATGATCACAATTAGCACAATTCCATAAATTAGGTAGCTGGCACAAAGTGCTGTCAAAGCATGCCAGAAACTTGAGGAGTTCGCTAATTGATTTAAGAATACTACTGTTGTAGTTTCGATAGTCGAAAACACGCTTGCCCACATCCTTGTTCAAAAATCGTAACAAACACATTTTGGTTTGAGAACTATGTTAGATATGGCATTTAGACAAAATACCCTATCAGGTTAGAAAATGACGAATGACCAATTACTAATTTCTAATGACTGGTAGAACGTCAAAATGCCTAAACTAGTCATTGGCTCATTGGGGTTTACCTAGAAATTAGACGTTGGTAATTAATCATTAAACAAGGTTGTTCCGAAATGCTGTACCATAACATGATACAATTCACTTATGACTATGTCAGATTCAATTGATTCATTTTTGCAATATCTTGAACTAGAGCGTGGACGTTCGTTAAAAACGATCGAGAGCTACGCGCATTATCTCAATAGATTTGCTGAATGGGCGGATGGGCAAGGTATTTCCGGAGCTGAACAATTAACCGAAGACCACGTTTTGAAATATCGGCAATTCTTGAATCGCCTGACCAATCAGACCGGTAATGCACTGGCTAAAACCACTCAGAACTACCATATTATTGCGCTTCGCTCCTACTTACGATACCTGAATCGGAAAGGGATCGAGGCGCTCTCGGCCGATCGTATCGACCTCGCTCGCCAAGGTGATCGCCAAATTCAATTTTTGGAGGCAGATGAGCTACAGCGCTTACTGGCGCAACCACCAACAAACTCTGAGATTGGATTACGTGATCTAGCGCTGCTACACACCCTGTTTTCAACTGGCTTACGTGTCTCAGAGCTTGCCAACCTCGATCAAGATCAAATCAATCTTGAACGCGGTGAATTCTCAGTGCTTGGCAAAGGGCGGAAAGAGCGCATCGTGTTTTTATCCGATGATACCAAGCACTATTTGGATCAATACCTAAAAACCCGTGTCGATCACGACCCGGCGGTGTTCACTCGGTTCAAAGATCCGCTGAAGGAGCAAAAGATCGATCAGGAAAAGCGATCCCTGCGCCTCACTCCACGCTCCATTGAACGCATCGTCAAAGCCTACGCTAAGCAAGCAGGAATTACAAAAAAAGTAACGCCTCATACTTTGCGTCATTCCTTTGCCACTGATTTGCTGATGAACGGCGCCAACATCCGAGACGTTCAAGCCATGCTCGGCCATGCTAGCTTAAATACTACGCAAATTTATACTCACGTCACCAACCAACATCTCAAAGACGTCCACACCGCCTTCCACGGCCGGAAAAAGGACTCTGGTACTTGACACTAGCTGAGTGCCCTCTTTTCCTAAATTCTAGATTCTAAATTCTCGATGAGAAAGACGTCTAGACCGCTTCTGTCGTCTAATTATCGTTTCTCTTAATTGACAAGGAAATGCGGCCGCGCTCGGCATCGACGTCAGTTACCACTACATCCACCATCTGACCCACCTTTAGGTGGTCAGATACCTTTTCGATCCGTTCATTTTTGATTTCAGAGATATGCACCATGCCATCTTGATTCGGCGTAAGCTGCACAATAGCCCCAATTTCATTACCCTTCATACGGTCTTTGAGGATTTGGGTTACTTCGCCGGTGTACTTTTCACCGACTTTAACTTCCTTAGTCAGCCCTTCAATCCAGGAAATGGCTTTTTTAGCCATCTCAGGCTCTGTGGAGGAAACCATAACAGTGCCATCTTCTTCAATATCAATGCCCAGCACCTCTTTGCCACCGCATTCGGTAATAATTTTGTTGATCATCTTACCGCCAGGTCCTATTACCACACCAATCTTTTCCGGATCAATCTTAATAGCAGTAATTCGCGGAGCGTATTTTGAAAGCTCTTTACGAGGAGCTGGGATGACTTTCAGCATGGCCTCCATGATAAACATCCGGCCCTCTTTAGCCTGCTCCACGGTGTCTTTGATGATTTCAGGGGTTAGGCCATCGATTTTGACGTCAAGCTGAATAGCCGTGATGCCGTTTTTGGTCCCAGCGATCTTAAAATCCATATCACCTGCAAAATCCTCAAGGCCCTGTAAGTCATTCAACACAGTGTAGCGGCCTTTTTCATCCGTTATGAGGCCCATGGCAATACCCGAAACCGGCTCTTTGATCGGCACGCCGGCGTCCATCAGAGCAAGTGTTGAGCCGCAGGTTGAAGCCATTGATGAAGAGCCGTTACTGGAAAGAATTTCGGACACTAGGCGAATCGTATAGGGAAACTGCTCTTGCGAAGGGATCATCGGCAGCAACGCTCGCTCTGCTAAGGCTCCGTGGCCAATTTCACGACGTGAAGCACCGCGCACCGGCTTTACTTCACCGGTGGAAAACGGGGGGAAGTTATAGTGATGCATGTAGCGCTTGGTGCCCTCTTCGCTCATCGTTTCAATAATTTGCTCCTCACCTGGCGCTCCCAACGTGGCAATAGTCAGCGCTTGGGTTTGTCCGCGAGTAAATAAGGCAGATCCGTGGGTGCGGGGTAGCAAGCCTACCTCCACCGAAAGCGGTCGTATCTCCTTCGGTGTACGGCCATCGGGACGAATGCCTTTGTCCAAAATCATTTTGCGTACGTTTTTATCGATTAATTTTTGAAACGCCTCTTTGAGCTCAGATTGCTTGTAAGAGCCTTCAAAATTTTGTAACACTTGAGCTTCAAACTCGGCTAGTTGCGCCTCCCGTTTAGCTTTGTCAGCCTCAACCATCAGCTCTTCCAGTTGGTCGGACACATAAGAATGTACTTCATCATGAATTTTGGTGTTAGCTTCGGTTTCGGCTAAATTGGTAGGATTTAATTTTTTGACTAAATCGCGCTGTATGGCAAAGCTCGGCGCCATGGCGTCCTTGGCAAAGGCGATCGCCTCAACCATGCGCTCATCAGGCACTTCATTGGCTCCCGCCTCAATCATCACTACCTTTGATTCTGTCGCAGATACGATTAAGTCGAGATCACTTTTTTCCATTTCGGTCGAAGTTGGATTAAGCACAAATTTACCATCAATTAAGCCCACTCGGGCTGCCCCAATTGGGCCTCGAAATGGTGCGACCGATGCCATCAAAGCCGCTGATCCAGCAATTATAGAAATGACATCTGGATCATTTTCCTGATCGACGGATAGTACCGTCACAATTACCTGCACGTCCCGGCGTTCATATTTAGAAAAGAGTGGTCGAAGGCTTCGATCGATCAAACGTGATGTCAACACCGCCATTTCAGAAGGCCGTCCCTCACGCTTAATAAAGCGGCTACCGGAGATTTTACCAGCAGCGTACAGGCGCTCCTCGTAATCTACCATCAGAGGGAAAAAATCTATGCCCTCCCGCGGCTCTTTGGCCATCACTGCTGTTGCCAAAACCACCGTGTCGCCATAGCGAACGGTCACTGCTCCGTCGGCCAAACCCGCCATGCGGCCGATCTCAAATGTTAGTTCTTTTCCCCCAAAATCCGTAGTGAATAGTTGAATATCCATTGCTTCCTTTTCCGCTTTTAAAAGTGCATGGATTGACTGGATGAAGCATCAAACGATGCGTGCTCCACAACACTCAACCCATTTTCACTCTTAACCAAGCATTACTTGTTATTATTGTTAAATTATTATGCTAGCGATCCTTCGCTTGACCTGCTCTGTCGATTTCCGGCCCGTTGCCAGCCTTACTTTCATAAGATCTGGCTTCCTGCGCCGAAATCAGACTCGAGCTGGCAAGCTCGGAGTCACCACGCGATTATTTTCTCAAGCCCAAATCTTTAATCAGCTTTTCGTACTCTGGTAATTCAGATTTCACTAAATAATTGAGCAGACGGCGGCGTTTACCGACCATCTTCAGCAATCCAACTCGTGAATCAAAATCTTTACGATGCTCTTTCAAATGCTCAGTTAACTGATTAATCTTTTCAGTTAACAATGCAATTTGCACCTGGGCAGATCCGGTATCTTCCTTGTGCGTCTGGTACTTTTTGATTAAATTCTTTTCAGCCACGAGTAATCCTTATTTCTTGAATATAATGATGTCTGTACAATACCAGTATTTGTGACGCTGGTCAACTTAGCAAAATACGAAGCACGAAATTCTGAATTCAAAATAACTATATTCATATTAAATACTTACATTTTTGAGCTTTTTCGGATTTCGGATTTAGAATTTCGGATCTAGTTCGCTTGCAAGCGCTTTGCTTGAAACTGGCGGATTTGGAACAAAATTTGCTGCTGACTATCAGCTAGGGTAGTGTTAGGCATATCAAACGCTGCCGCCGCCACATGACCTCCACCATCAAACAGCGCTGCGATCTGTGATACATCAACACTTTTATCGATAGCACGCAGGGTGCCATGTACCATACCTTCTCGTTCAGAGAGTAACAAAGCAAAGTCAGCCCCGGTAGCAGATTTGAGCAGATCATCAATCACTCCGCTGGTCTCCTCAGCGCTAGCTCCAGCCTCAGCGATATCGGCCGTACTGACCGCTGACCACACAAAACACTCGTCTTTTTCCTCTTGGATATTTGCCAATACTTTACCCCAAAGACGTAGCGTAGAGAGTGGCTTAGTCTTAAACACGCTTCGCACAATTTCCTGCTGATGCGCACCAGCGGCTACCAATTGAGCAGCTACGGTAAACGATTTGGGCGTTGTATTTGAGTTTTGAAAGCTTGCCGTATCACTCATGATGCCAGTAAGCAAACACGTAGCGGTATCCTCGTCGAGCAACGACTTCCCTTGCCCGAGTGCCTCAATCAGCGAGACCAAAATCTCGGCGGTCGAAGTTGCGGTAAAGTCAACTAAATTCACTTTGCCAAAGTAATCATTACCAGGATGATGGTCAATATTCACGACCGGCAATTCATAAAATAAATCTGCATTCTGCTCATACAGCGGACCAATGCGACTAGTGTCTGAACAATCAAGCACCACGATGACTTGGAATGAGGTCTTGCCAGCACTAAACTGGATTTGACTCTCATGCAAACTAGCATCACCTTTTGGCGTAATGTAAATACGCAACTGCGTATCGCCCTCGCGTTTGTATAGGATTTTATCGATTTTGGTTTCAGTCGTGTCAACTGTAATGATAAAATCATTCGATGATGTAAGCTCACTACGCAGTTGATCAATATGAGGCAAAAAACTATAAGCCTGACTCCATGCGCCAGTAACCACCATCTCAACGGTTTTCCCTAATTTACCAAGCACCAAACCAAGCGCCAACATACTCCCAAGCGCATCACCGTCTGGGCGATCATGCGTCAAGAGCAAAATAGACGAAGCGTCACGAATCAGTTCGGTTGCTTGCTGTTTGGGGGTTAATTCCATAATTCCTTGTTCCGTTACCTCTTTCAATCCAAGCAGGCAAATTTAGCATTTTTTTGCGTTTAAGTCAATGGGCTCGTAATGGTTCAATAGCTTAGCAACACTTTCATCAGAAAGGCTAAGCTATGCATA
>CAZLPY010000006.1:0-32733 GCA_964561525.1 uncultured Candidatus Saccharibacteria bacterium
TGCGTATGCTACAGGCATTTCGCGATAACTCCACAATTTTCGCTTGAAAATTTGGGTATGGTGGGGACAATTCATCGGCTTAAGCGCAAACTCGTGGCCTTCACGAGTTTTAATGCGGAACAACTCGTCCTTAAATTTATCCCAGTGGCCGCTTTTTTGATATAGCTCTTTTTTGGTGATATGCGGAATTTCCACTTTTTCGTATCCGTACTGCCGGCGCAGGCTCCACACCTTATCGTCTAGTAGATTCCGTAACAGCGTGCCCTTAGGCGTCCACAGTGGTAACCCCGGTCCGACCAGGTCTGAAAAGGTAAATAAGTCTAGGGTTAAGCCAATTTTTTTGTGATCAGGAAGTTCGCTATTCATGGGTAAATAGTACCAGAAATCAGCTCATTTGACCAACAATAGTGTGGAAGTATTGACTGCATTGTGATATAACGAATGAATATTCTGTTCTCGAGCTCGTGAACATCAAGGGGGAAATAAGAGTATGCATCTAAATTCGAATACCGCCAAAGCAATCGACATGGCGGCCGGTCTTGACGGAAGAGAGCGTGTTAAGCGGAGTCCGCGCTCAGAATCCGCCCATGTGGATTTCAGCCAGTTCGACTTGACCGAGCTGTCTCAGTGCTCGCGAACGCGAACAATCCACTTGTGTGTTGACAGCGACGATCTGGTCAAGCACTTCAGCAGTTGCGAACCCTGCAGGATAGCCTGGCTAAAAGCCGGACACGTATAGGCTGGGCCTGGCGATGAACATTGACAGTTAGCGTCTTCCGGTTTAGATTCAAATTGCCCAGGGGTGGACCACCCTACTCGGAGTTGTGAGAACCTTTCACCCTCCGAGTAGGGCACTACTCACTTAAGCTTCCGGCTTGACAAGCGTTCGTCGAGCCGGAGATTTATTTTATGAATCACTAGGTAAGGGAAATTTGCGACAGAGCATACGAACTTCTTCTCGGATTTTTTGATGAAGCGAAATATCGTCTGGGTTTTTGAGGGTCTCTACAATCCAGGCGCCTGTTTGCTCAAACTCTGCTTGCCCAAACCCGCGCGTGGTCATGGCCGGAGCACCTAAACGGACCCCCGAAGGATCAGATGGTTTTCGAGTATCGTGTGGTATAAGCTGTTTATTGGCAGTGATACCGATCGTATCCAGCAATTCTTGGGCCTGCTTTCCACCCATGTTTAGCACCGTTACATCGATCATCATCAAATGATTATCGGTACCTCCGGTAATGAGCTTTAGGCCACCATCGGATAAAGCTTTGGCCAACGTTTTGGCGTTTTTGATAATGTTATGCGAATATTGCTGAAAACTGGGCTCTAGCGCCTCAGCAAAGCAAATTGCTTTTGCGGCTGTATTGTTATCGTGCGGGCCGCCTTGCATGCCCGGGAACACCGATTTATTCACTTTCACAGCCAACTCTTCGTTATTGGTGATGATAGCTCCGCCGCGTGGCCCACGCATCGTTTTATGCGTAGTAAAGGTTACCACGTCAGCGTATGGGAAAGGATGGGGGTGATCACCGCCTACTACTAACCCAGCAAAATGAGCGATGTCGGCCATTAAATAGGCGCCCACGGAATTAGCAATGGCGCGGAATTTTTTAAAGTCAATCTGGCGCGGGTATGAAGTGGCTCCGGTCATGATAGCTTTTGGTTTATGCTCCTCGGCAAGTTTGGCCACCGCTTCGTAGTCAATTAGACCATTTTCGTCCACGCCATAACTGACTACGTTAAATATTTTGCCTGGGAGTGCGTTTTTGAATCCATGAGTTAGGTGCCCTCCTTGAGCCAGTTCCATTCCCATCATGGTATCTCCAGGCTGCATTAAGGCTAGATAAGCTTCAGCGTTAGCCGGTGATCCAGAATATGGTTGTACGTTGGCAAACCCAGCCCCAAACACCTTTTTGCATAGCTCAATTGCCTCTGTTTCTATTTGGTCAATTACTTCTTGCCCACCGTAATACCGAGCTCCAGGATAGCCCTCGGAATATTTATTGGTTAAAACGGAACCGAGAGCCGCCAGCACATCTTTCGACACGTAGTTCTCGCTTGGAATAAGCTCCATCCCCTCAAGCTGACGGGTGTGCTCATCATTAATGAAACTCAGGATTTTATTTGATTGTGTCATATCTTTAAATTACGCTATTTTCACTTTTTCGTCTATTTTTAACAAACTAATAAGAAAAAACGAGCTTTTTTGACATGTTAAATATACTGTGTGATATGATTTTAGATGAACAATAATAATTCGGGAAAATGAGGAGGATCATGTCTTGGCGACATACTAAAATGAGGCTGATGCACGCACTTCCTGCAGTGCTAGCCTTGGTTGGGGTATCGTTTTTGAGTGTGGGAATAAGGGGGCTGGACTCATCGAGCTTTGGCATTAATACAGGTGTGCCTAAAGCTAAGGCGACGGGTATCAATTATATCGGCGTTATTGCTTGGGGTCAGAGCAACGAGCAAGGATACGGAAAAGATATTACCCCATTAACTCAATACGGATATACCCCAACCCTTCCTTTTCCACAATTTGTATATAACGTCAACGTAACTGGACTCGCCAGTGGCAATAAAGATGCCTGGGTTAAGTTCGGCACCGGCACAGGCTATGGCCCTGAAGTGTCATTTATGAATGAATTTATGAAGAACTATCCAGACGGAACCAACTTTGCCGTATTAAAACAAACTGTTGGGGGCAGCGGAATTAAAGAATGGCTACCTGCACAGAACAAATATTGGCCATTGCTGCAGACCCAAGTACAACAAGCGAACGCTCGTGCTGCAGCGGCAGGAGACACCATCACTTGGACAGTAATGCAAACAGCTCATGGCGAAAATGGTTGGGCTACTACATACCCATATCTGCACCCTGAGGCAGCACCGGAATATTCGGATGACTTCCGTACCTTCCTTGCAGCAGTTCGAGGTTTGGTCGGGAATCCTAACTTGCCGGTGGTTGAGGCTCGCATTGCCACTGATCGCATGACAGCAAGTAATGTGTTAGTTCCGGTGATGCAATTTGCTGGGTATAGCAACACCAATGCCAGTTGGGATGGGACATCGGTATTTACTACAACCACCACTCCAACTAATGTCACGCCGGGAGATTGGGCGACTGTAGCTGTAGATGGGGCTTCGTTTTACTTCTATACGGCTCCAGTAGTATCGGTTAGTGGGAATACCATCACACTCGATACGACCATGGCTGTCGGTACACCTCCCACTGCTTCGGCTACTGGTCGGACGATCAAGATCTGTAAGGCTAGCAATAGTTGGGCTTATCCTAATGTCCTTGGAGCAGCGATTTACCGCGCTTCCGTACAAGGCGGGCCTGTGCAGTACCGTACATTGCCAAACAACGTGACCGTGGGTCGCACACCATACCACGCTCCAGTAGCTCGTTATTGGTGGAATGGCTACGATAGCTGGCAGAACGGCACACTGCAAGATATGGCCAACGGAGCTGATCCATTAATCACTGCAGTCAATAGCGACGGGCTCACAGTGAACCAAAATCAGCCAGCAGGACAGCCTCAGTATTGGTATCACACCGATAGCGCTGGATATGTGTATATGGGTCGACAAGCCGCTTTTGCCGCAAAGTGGTTGCTCGGATTGTAAGGTTTTCTAAACAAATAAAAAGTGGTCCCTTTTACCGGGTCCACTTTTTATGTAGCGAACGCAAACGTCGAGCTTGACAATCGCAATATACCTATTTTATACGTTTTAGTCTGCCTAATCAGCTAGCGGAGAGGTGGTTGCTACTTGTCACGCCATATCGGTTCTGACCTAATCAATTACTGGCCATGATCGACAAACTAATCCCCATAGATTAATTTGTCGGGCAAATCTATTGTTTAGTTTGGCGCTACTTCAACTAATACAGAAAGTAGTGACGACGAAGCGTTTGTTAGTACTCGGCCAATACATGCATTTACAGCAGCAGTAACGTTATTCACGGCTCCTGATGTAGTTGAGGTGCCAGCACACGCCGCCCGCGCGGCGCCGCTGACTGCCTGAGCATAGGCATGCCCACTTGTCATCATAATAGCTGTTCCAGCACCTCCATTGCCAACTACAACTATGCCGGCAACTCCAGTGTCTGCGCCTGTCGTACTAAGTTTCACTTGGTTATCGGCCGAGGTATCAGTAATTACAATCGATCCTGGATCAGTAGCTGCTGCGGTTTTAACATAAATCAGGCTCCCTCCGATAAAAAACCGCGTATCGGCTACGGAAGAAATTGAGCCACCGCTAGTTACGACCTTTGCAATCACAATCGTAGGCTTACTGGCATCAAAGGTGGGAACTGTAGCTTGTTTACCTAAAGTACATGTGGGACCAGAGGTTGAGGTACCATTGTTCGATGTGACATACACATAATTCGTAGTATTATCAGCCATGGCAAGTGTCGTATCTGCAGTAACGATACAGCGATTGATACTATTCGAGCTACTAGGAGACGTACCAGTATAGGCAGAGCCTTGGCGGATGTTTAAGGTCAGGCCGGCCCCGGCATCGGTCTCTAGCGCGCTTGAAGTCCCAGTTAGGTTTCCTGCAGTCCCACCCGAGTTCGGGTCCACTCCAACTAATGGCACGCCGGGCAAGCTTTGGCCACTGCCAAGTTTTCCTGTGACGTCAACATAGAATTTGATAGAGCCATCACTCGCCTGTCCTTCAATTAAATCACTTACAGCACTCGCTGCCGCTTTGACAATCAAGCCAACTTGCGCGGTAGAGTTAAGGTTTAGAACTAGATTGCCTGAAGCGGTGATATCTCCTGTACCAACCACTTTGAACTTGGTAGTGCCGTTAGCTTCGAATTCGAGGAAATTCCCGGAGAAACCGTTTGCTGCGTTGATGCCGATATAATTTCCAGCTGAAGCTCCACTCGTAATGGCAGTACCCATACGAATCTCGGATATTGAAGTGGAGGCGGTGATCGTCCCAGTAAGCTGCAAAGCGGTACCGGCGGTCGAGTTTGCCCACAGCCCGGTTGAAGTTATGGCGCCATTAGTAATTTTACCGTTTGTGTCAACTTTCAATTGTGAAGCGCCGTTTAACGTAAAGTTGACGAAGTCCGCCAAGCTCCCAAGCGGGGCATCCGCTCCAATAAATGTACCATTAGCGCTATAGCCAGTAGCGGCAGCTGCCTTTCCAGCACCTTGGACTAATAATCCAATTGAGCTTGTATTATTCGGGTTAGTAATTTGCAATAACCCATTTGCACTAGCAGACATACCACTGGTAACGGTAGCCCGTAGCCAGTAGGCACTGACACTATTCACAGTTGCCTTGACCAGTACATTAGTCCATGAAATATCACCATTGGTTGTGAATCCAGTTGTCCCATCACTTCCACCGGATATCGCCGTCCACGTGCCACATGCATTCCCCGAGAGGGCAGTACAGACCTCGAATGATACTGTTCCCCCCGTACCAGTATTCTTCTTAAAGGTCATTTGACGCCACGATGCCGCATCAAACCCGAAGTAAGTACGGTCGTTTAAGGCCCCAGAGTTTGCGAAGACGTCGAAGTTGGCCGAACCATTGGCTGAGGCTGTCGCATCTGCAAAAGAACTTTCAGCTGTGGTGGTGCGGAGGACAGCGTCAAATAACCAAGGAATAACAGTAGTACCGCCGGTAGCACTCACACTAAATGCTCGGCTTGATGATGTTTGAAAATCGGCCAGGTTCCCGACAAAATATGGAGAAGCGTTTACGCCAAGGCCGGTACCCGATGTAGACCAGTTAGTTGAGATCGCGGTGGAGGGCTCAATTAATAATTGCGGCTTAGTAGTAGTGGTGGATCCGCCTGTAAACCATGCTCCACTCAATAACTGACCAGGCGTTGAGGCAGCTCCGGCGGACGTACCAATAATCTCGCCATCAAACCTACTAGTGCCTCCCTGGATCCATAAGGCATACGAATTAGTGATGGTAGCGTTTGCACCTGGTGCAGGGGCCCCAGTTATAGCAACCGTCGCGGCATTTGTGATAGTTGATGTGGAAGTAAAGGCGTAAGTGGGAGCTTGCACTACCGCCGCGCGCTGAGTAGTTAATGCACCGCCAGTAAATTGCACCGTACGCGCGAGGTTTAGATTCACATCGATGGCCTCCGTCGATGCGGCAAGTGTGGTATGAGCAGCACCAGTGACGGTCAAATGTGTCGGGGTGCCACTCGTGGCCGCAGCAGGAGCAATGGTGATATCCCCTCGAGCTGTCACACTCGAGCCTGAGACTGCACTAAACGTAGTTGCGCCACCACGATACTGTAGCTCAGTTCCTGAACCACCGGGGTTTGCACTGCTACAACCGGAACACGAAGATACAGTGAGCGCGCCGCCAGAAGTGATCTTCGCCACGCTACTACCGTTAACTTGTAGATCAACTAGGTTTCCACTAAAGCCGCTGGCCCCATTAACGCCAAGCGCAGTGCCTGAAGTTGACCATGCACTTGAAGTAGTACCGGATGGCTGAATAAGCACCTGAGGTGTCGTGGTAGATCCACTACCACCGCTAAACCAGGTACCGCTGAATATTCCAGCCGGCGTCGAAGCAGCTCCAGCCGTAGAGACAGCTAGCTGACTGGAGATAGTACCACTTGCAACGCTCAGTCCATTAACAGCTGTAGCCGACAAAGTTCCACCGCTCACGGTACCCCCAGAGAGTGTTCCTCCTGAAATGGTAGCCGAATTGATTGTACTCGCTGCTGTCACAGCCCCAGCACTCGTAATGATAAATTTAGATGAAGCCGCCACTTGAAGATCAATCAAGTTGCCAGCAAATCCACTTGCACTATTAACCCCAATCCCTGTTCCGGAGGTTGACCATGCCGTCGAGGCGGTGCCACTTGGCTCAACTAGGAATTGCGGTTTGGTGGTAGTTGCAGATCCTCCGCTAAACCAAGAGCCAGTTAAAATCTCAGCTGGGGTAGACAGTGCTCCATTTACCGAGAAGCTGTTTGCGGCGCTAAATGTGTTGCTTTGGTTTTGGTAGGCTACGTTCGACAACGTACCAGCCGTGTTAATATCGGTCCCATTTAACTGTAGCGAGGTCGCGGCGTTTAAGGTTGCGACTTTGAGCGTAGCGTAGGTAGAGGTGCCAACTCGCGAATACAGATCGAATTGATTCGTTGAGCCAGTCCATTGTAATGCAGCGTAGGTATTCAAAGTCGGACCGAGATAAAACTGAATTCGTTGCGTATCGGTATTATTTGTGGTCTGACCAGTATCAATAGCAAAGGTTAATGACGAGGTACCGTTTACATTGGTTGAGCCAATATTCAAATTGTCAAAATAGCCAGTGTCAAAGTGATTGGTTGACGAACCAACGTTAATACCACCGGCGCTCGGAATAATGCTTGAGTTAACGGTAATATTCTGCCCCGAGGTACCGATCGAGGCACTACCGTTGACAGTTAAACTCGCAGCACTAACGGTGCCATTAAACAGCCCATTACCGCCGGAATCAACTTTAAATTCAGTGGTGCCATTGTGCTGAAAGTGCAGTAGATCCGCTGCCGAACCTGCTCCAGCGTTTGGTTGATTCAAGCCAAGGTACGTTCCACCGTTAGCGGCTGCGTTGCCACCAGTAATAGCTGTGCCAATTTGGACCAGTGACGACGTCGCCGAAACGGCCGGGGCTCCAGTGACCGCTAATTCGCTTGCTCCCGTGCCGGAAAGAGTGACGGTGCTCGAAAAAGCACCCGTTGTCGCCCCAGACAATGCTCCTGTATTCGTAATTCCACCGGAACTTGCGTCTAATGACCCTACTGTGACACCACCTGAGGCATTTATAGTAGTTGCACCTGCAATTGCTCCGGCGTTGGTGATACCAGTTGAATTGACATTTATGCCGCCGGCCGTGACCGTTAGCCCGCTTGTCACGATATTGACTCCACCCGAGGTAACGCGTAACACATCGGTACCAGCGTTCTGTACGGCAAACTTAGAGGTTGAACCCGCTGCAATGTTGACCACAAAGTTGGCGTCAGTGGCAGTATCGTTGAGCGTTACACCAATATCACGTGCGTCGGTTGTGGAAATAGTATTACCTGCTGTATACGCACCTTGCAGCGTGACAGAGGCTCCTGAACAGCCTATACACGAATTAACAGTTAGGGTACCAGCTGCATCAATTTTAACTTTTGATGAGCCACCAACTTGAAAATCAAGCAGATTCCCTGCGTATCCGCCTGGAGCATTTAAACCAAGATAGGTACCGTTTGATGAGCCAGAAACAATCGCGCTACCTAGCTGCAAAAGCGATGCGGTGCCGAGTCCAGGCGGTGAACCTAAAATTTGTACAGACCCTGTGCTGTCAGTTGTGACGAGGCTATTTGCGCCGGTGCCAGGCACCTTGCCTTGCACGTTATCGGCAGAGATGGCCGCTGGCACGGTGCCCAGTTTGCGACGCGGTACAAGCTCAGGATCATTATTGATACGAATGCCCAAAAATAACGCATTATTCGAAAAATCAATTGAACTTGGGAGTGCGGTCGTATCACCAAGGAAACTAAAGAGTAAGCCGTTTTTGACAGCGACCGTTTTTGTTTCGCTCCACAGTCGTGATGCTGCATCAGAATCTGAAGGAAATGCATCGGTTGAGGTACGGTCGATAGAATAAATGGCGTAGCGCACCGTAAAATCACCGTTCGCAACCGGTAGGTGAGTGACTGGATCAAGCAGCCTGGCAGAGATCGGGATTTGTCGACCAAGATCAGTCGTTGCCGCGTGCGTGGTGCCTATATGCAGTAAGCCTAGCTGCCCTAATTGACCCAATCCTGCGCACAGCATCAGCGCAATAATCGCTAAACATATTACTACGCTCACGCGGCCTGACGCTTTTGCGCCAAACCGAGCACGCAAATGATTGCGTACCCAATTTTCAGGTTGCGGTAATCTCAAAACCCCTCTCCTTCATTACGTCTAAGATTACTACTTCAGTATATCGTTATTACTAGTAGATGAATAGCAAAGGAAATGACTATAACTTATGCTCACACCATCACGGCTTGTAGTGAACAATCACAATCATTTACTCTCAAGCAGCGGTGCTTGTGATTTTTCTCGATGTTGTCAATAGGGGTGAGCTATAGCCCGGACATCGCAATGAATGTCTATCCAGCCATTAATATTTCCTGTTACACTACTATTATGGACTCCCCCACTTCTTATGCCATCAATCCGCCGAAACGACGGTCATTATCATCGATTACAGTAATGATACTATCAATTATATTCGTCGTACTCTTAGCGGGGACGGGCATTTTTGGTTACTATGCGTACCAGTTAATGCATAGTACTTCGGCTTCAGAGGTCAATCAAGTAGTTGTGCCGCAAACCCAAATTCACAAAAGCGTCCCCTACGTTCCTCCTCTCACGTTACCAGATCCACAACATCACTAATCTAGCCCAATGATCAGCTTTGTGGTAAAATTAAGTTCGTAAAAGCAGCATGGAGCCATAGCTCAGTTGGTTAGAGCATTACATTGACACCCTCCTACGCCGGAGGTCGTCGACTCTGAGGCCTTAAGTGACCTTGACACTCAGACTCGAAGAGCTACGGAAGGGCTCTCGACCCCCCCCCGAAGCACATTCACACGATATTCTCAACGTATTAATCAATTCATTGATCAAGGGTTCGTAGCTCAGCTGGTTAGAGCGCCACATTGACATTGTGGAGGTCACAAGTTCAAATCTTGTCGAACCCACCAGGTAGTCAGTGGCTTGTCCACCGAAACTTTAGTGAAGGTTGGATTCGAGTCCACTTGGCTCCACCATACGAGGAATGCATTGTAAAAAAATTAAAAGGTCAGACCTTTTTTGCGCTTAATAAGGTCTGACCTTTTTTTGTTGTGGCTCCTACTTAACGACAACGGTCCCGGTTTCGGATGAATTGAGATGGTTGTGATACCCAAACGTACCAGCCTTGCTAAAGGTGACTGTAGCGCTTTTACCAGGAGCGAGTAGTCCGACGTTGAGCGGGAGATAATCAGTATGAGTTGGATGCGGATCGCTCGCTAGGTTGAATGTAGTTGATGCATCATCATTTTTGAATGTTACAGTGCCTCCCACTGCCACCGTGACCGATGCTGGACTAAATGTACCACCGGAAAACGACACTGATGTTGTTGCGGTGCTTGGGGTGGTAGTCGCAGTAGTACTGGTGCTTGACGATGAATCGCTCGAGCTAGTTGGTGTAGTTTTTACCGCCGATTCGCTGCCTGAAGATGTAGAGCTACTGGTGGTAGCGGTGTTATTATTCTGGGCAGCATACAACACGTAGCCTCCAACCCCCAAAATTATCACAACCAGCGCGCCCAATCCCAATTTCATACCTGAACTCATCAAGACCTCCTTATAAATCACTTATAACATTAGTATATCACAATAACATAACGACTCATTTCACTTTCGCAGGTGCAGCAACGGATAATTTGATTTGACTCCCGCTCGCGTCGAGCCGCACCGCATCACCCTCCTCTACTTCTCCGCCTACAATCATGGCCGCCAGGGGATCAAGTATTAGACGTTGGATCGTCCGTTTTAAGGGGCGGGCGCCGAAGGACGGGTCAAAACCCTGTTCCGTTAGTATTTTCTTGACCGCATCATGCACAATCAAGGTAATTTTTTGACCGTCGAGCCGCTTTTGCACGAGCGCCAGTTGCAGATCGACAATTTTTTCAATCTGCTCGCGCTGCAGCGGGCGGAAAATGATAATCTCGTCAAGGCGATTTAAAAACTCCGGCCGAAAATGGTTTTTGAGCACCTCCATGACGCGCTCTCGCATTTCGTGTTCGGTCTGATCCTCAGCCTCTTTACCTGTCTGCGTCGGCCGATACCCCAAATTGTGTAACCCATATTCTGATGCGAACTGCTGCATGATGTCAGACCCTAAATTACTGGTCATAATGATTACCGCATTTTTGAAGTTCGCAATGCGCCCTTGTGAATCTGTTAGCCGTCCTTCATCCAAAATCTGCAACATTATATTAAATACGCTCGGATGCGCTTTTTCAATTTCGTCAAACAAAATTACCACGTAAGGCCGACGGCGCACAATTTCAGTAATCTGGCCACCTTCATCATGGCCAATATAGCCAGGCGGTGATCCGATCATCTTTGCAACTGAATGCGGTTCCATATACTCCGACATATCCAAGCGTACCAGCGCCGATTCGTCGTTGAATAAGCTTCCTGCAAGTGCCTTAACCAGCTCAGTTTTGCCAACACCGGTTGGTCCTAAAAACAAGAATGATGCAATCGGTTTTTTCTCCTCAGCCAAACCAGCCCGAGAGCGACGAATGGCGCTCGATACAGCGGCAATAGCTTCAGTTTGGCCAACAACACGCATGCCAAGCTCTTGCTCCAAATCTTTTAGTTTGGTGCGCTCTGCACCGAGCATTTTGGTAACCGGAACGCTGGTCCAGCGCGAAACTACCTTGGCTATATCTTCGTCGGTCACTTCTTCTTTAAGCAGTTTAGCTGCTTTAGGCATTTTTTCTAAGCTAGCCGAGGCGGCCTGGATGTCTTGCTCCAGTTTTGGAATTTCGGCGTAGCGTAAGCGTGCAACATCCTCAAGCCGCGCTTCTCGCTCCGCCCGGTCGGCCTCCTGGCGCAGCGTCTCTAAGGCTTTGCTGCGTTCGCGCAGCCGCATAATGATCTCTTTTTCTTGAGTCCACTGCGCTTCAAGCACTCCAGCTTTTTCTTTCATCTCTGATAGCTCGTGTTGTACTACCATAAGACGCTCACGGCTCGAAGAATCCGGTTCCTGCTTCAGAGCCTCTCGCTCCACTTCAAGCGATAGAATTTTGCGCTTATCGGCGTCGAGCTCGGCAGGCATCGAATCAATCTCCATGCGAAGAGCTGAGGTGGCCTCATCAATTAAATCGATCGCTTTATCCGGTAAAAACCGGTCGGTGATGTAGCGACTGCTTAAGCTTACAGCAGCTTGCAGTGCCGCATCGGTAATACGCACACCATGATGTACTTCGTATTTTTCCTTGATGCCGCGCAGTATGTTGAGCGCATCTTCCTGGCTCGGTTCAGCCACAAATACTGGCTGAAATCGGCGGGCCAGGGCTGCATCTTTTTCGATATAGAGCTGATATTCCTTCAGGGTGGTCGCGCCAATGGCGTGAAGTGTTCCTCGAGCGAGCGCTGGTTTTAGCATGTTGCTGGCGTCCATCGGACCGCCGTCAAGCCGCCCAGCCCCAATAATGGTGTGGAGTTCATCCATAAACAGAACTACTTTGCCGTGACTGGCTTCAATCTCTTTCAGTACCGCCTTCATGCGCTCCTCAAAATCACCCCGATATTTTGCACCGGCCAAAATTGAGCCCATGTCGAGCGATACCACCTCTTTATCTTTTAATCCTTCTGGTACGTCTCCGGACACAATGCGCTGAGCTAATCCCTCAGCAATCGCGGTTTTACCCACTCCAGGCTCGCCGATCAGCACTGGATTGTTTTTAGTACGGCGACTTAAGACCTGCATCACGCGGCGCACTTCATCATCTCGCCCGATCACCGGATCAATTTTGTCCTGCCGGGCCAGCTCGGTTAAGTTTACTGCATATTTTTCCAGTGCTTGATATTTTTGTTCAGGGTCCGGCGAATCCACCCGTTGTGAGCCACGCAAGGTTGAGAGCGTTTTTAGCACATCTTCACGTGAAATACCAGCTGATGCAAGTAAGCGTTTTGCATCGGATGAGATTTCAAGTAGGGAGAGCAGTAGATGCTCGACCGATACATACTCGTCGGTAAACGATTTTGCCTCTGTTTCAGCTTGATTGACCACCCGTAACAACGCTTGTGAAGGTGTTGCCACTCCACCGACGCTCAGTTTTGGCAACGACTGCAAGGCGCTCGCTGTTTGACTACGCAGTGTGTCAAAACTTTGCCCTGCGTTTTCAACCACCGGGCGCATTAATGATTCACTAATCTCAAATAATCCGTCGAGCAGATGCAGCGGCTCAATTTGACTATTTCCAAGCTCGCGGGCCCGTAAATCGGCCGCTTGTAACACCTTTGCACTTTGTGAGGTTAATCTATCTAGGTTCAATTCAATCCCCTTTTTCTGTTTCCTTAATCTAGTCTAAAGCGTGATGCCTGAGATGTCTAATAATAAATAAAGTAGTTAGATTATGGCACTAGGCTAGCTACTGATACTTAAGCAGCGCAGATGCTAGTGATTGTTGCGACTGCCAGGAGCAACTACAAGCCGTGAGGCTTGATCCTCGCTCGGCCTATTCTGGTGACTTTCATGCTCGCTGTCCCATTCCGCTTTTCAAGCTCCATGGGACTGCCTGCGCCGAAAGATCACCTTGAAATGGCGAGCTTCGGAGTCACCACGCGTTATTCTCCTTTAGCTTTGACCTTGTGCACCTTCGGCTGTTCTGGTTCGACTTTCGGGAACACCACCCGAAGTTGCCCTTTTTTTACTTCCGCGGTCGCTTTTTCTGGGATAACATCGGTCGGGAGCGTGACCGCACGTTGAAAGGCGCCGTATGATACTTCACGATGAAAATACTCATGATCTTTTTGTTCAGATTGCTCTTTTCGCTCGCCCTTGATCGTTAACACTCCATCGCGGATTTCAATATCGACGTCGTTTTCGCTCATACCCGGCACATCAGCCTCAACAACCAGCTCCTTTTCGGTTTGATAAATATTCATCTGCGGCACCATGCCACTATCAAACGCGCGGCGTGATGGCAACATTGACTCCTCCCACATCCGATCAAACATCCCCCGAAATGGTCCAAGTTCACGGTTCATCGAAACCTCCCTATTTTTTTGTGATTGATCATCTAATACAAACAATTCCTCAACAGGCGAGTCAAAAAATCGCGCAATCGCAATGGCTAGTGGCACGGATGGCAAGCATCTGCCAGTTTCAACTGCAATAATTGATTGTCGTGACACCCCAACGGCTCCGGCAAGCTCTTCCTGAGTAACCGCCCGTTCGCGGCGCCAATCGCGCAGGCGATTGCTGGCGATAATAATGGCGTGCACCGGTAACTGATCCATAGTAATTCCTTGATGCATTGATATTGACTTTGCACGACAACAGACGCTGTCTGTTTCATCAACAGTGTAAAGTATACTTTACATGCATGTCAATACCCTGGTTTGGTAAACCTCGACCAACGTAATTCATTCGATTAAAAACATATACCGCCAAAACTAATTAAGCTCTGGCGGTATTGAAAGATAGGGGGAAAGTCTCCCTATTTGACGATAGGTCTCAGTAAGGTTGTGGGCTCCACCTCACCACTTTCGCCTGCTGGCCGCAGCAAAGTATAGGTGGGCACGGCATCTGCCGCGCGCATGAGCCCTTCAGGATTCTGCAGCAATTCAACTAACCGCTCGTCAGATTGATACTTTCCATCACTGAGTCCTTCAGGATTAACACCCAGCTCTTTAGCAGCAGGTGTGATAATGAGCCACCTCTTCAGCAGATGGTGTAACCATGCAGTAAAGCCGGCGATGCCAAAAGCAAGAAGAACCCAGGCCGGAACATCGATCCATGAGGCATGGCCAGAGATCATTCTGCCAAACAACGCTAGTCCTGGCGGAGTAGCTAGCCAAATGAACAAGAGAATCGGCTGCAAGAATTGCAACAGAAAAAAAATTGCACTCCCTCTGCCCATACTACCATCGTATTTTTCGTAGGCACGATACCACTTACTGCGGGCATCTTCGGCTGGCGTCATCGTTGTACCTCCTCGAAAATGGAAAAGAGCCGCAACCCGTGCAGCTCTTTTCAAGTAAAATCTCTTTAACATTCTTGAATGCATTGAGTGCTGCACTTAAGAAAGTTTTTTAGAGAGGCTTTACTTTATCCTCATCATCGGAAGTATACTATGAATTATTAAACCTGTCAAGCTTGATAAAACCGTGATAAGTCATTGATTAACATACATGATTCTTCATTTATGGGTTCAGCATCCTCTGCCCTTGGGGCTAAAGCGTAATTTAGTCTTTCCACAATCCACGCTTGTTTTCGCGGGCATCGCGCTCAGCGGCCACAAACAAATCGGCGTATTTTACATCCGGAGGATACGTTAACACGTGAGCGTAGCCTTCGCGCACTAATTTTTCATTGACAAACGTGCCGTCACCTAAGTACACATAACGCAGTAGCCGCCCATATTTATCGGTTTCCGAAACGTCTTTTTTAAGGGTGACGTGGCGATGCAGCAGTAAATCGGCCGTATATTGCGAGGCTTCGTGACCAAAATATTGTACCGGTTTGCGTGGGTCTTTAGTCTCCGGTGTGTCCATCCCAATAAATCGCACCGTTTTTTTCACTGCTCCATCGGTCACTTTAATGGTATCGCCATCAACTACTTCATACACCTCGGGGTACGATTCATCCAGCACCGCGCCAGTGTTGACATCGGCTTTTGGGCTCTGCTTCACCACCTCATGCCCACCAAAACCAAGCACCACTAAAGCTGCGACGGCGCTGATTAACAAACTGATATTGCGTTGATTATGCATCACTCGGATTATACGCATGTCCTCCGGGAGACGCAAACTGGCAGACCCCTAAACACGATCTTTACGGAACGTTAAGGCTTCACTTCGTGCGGGACAAATGTCAATAAATTCACACCAGCTACATGCAACGGATGGCCGAGCGGGAAACTGCTGATCGGCTTGAATGTATTCTGCTTGCCGAATCACCTCGTCAATAATAATTGAAATATCACTGTCGCTTGGCTGATAGCTCACAAACTGATTTTGTTCTAAATACCAGTAACTGGCGCTAATAATCGGCAGATTCATTCCTTTGACCACCAGCACCGAATAAATTGCCAATTGTCCTCGATCAACGTACTCCGGATTAAATTGGCCGGTCTTGTAATCGATTAATTGCACCATGCCACCCTCGTCCTGATCCAGCCGGTCCACGCGACCTGAAAGCATCAGGCCGTCCGTGATCAGATATTGGATATTGTGCTCAAGTTGAATAGTCTTATTTGCCTGCCCAGCTTGCAAAAATGTCTCGAGCATAGTGAGTGCTCGCTTGCCATACTGTGCCTCCTGCTCACGAGAGTCAAAACCGCTACGATTGGTGGTCCAGACTCTTTTTAATATCTCGCGTGCTTTTTCCGGCGTGCGCTGTTGCTGCGGCACATCAGCCAGCAGTTTTTTCAGTGCCGTATGCACGTGCTGTCCCATCGTGAATTCAGGCTTTGCTACTTTAAACTTGCTTTGCAATTGATCGATATAAATAAACTTATACCGCTGCGGGCAATCCTTGTAAGTTTTTAACATGGCATGGCTGGTCCGAAACATTTACTGATCCTTGTAATGGACATTATTGTACGCTATTGTGGCATCATCGCAAAAGGCTTGTGTGTTCATCAGCCTTTTCAGCCCCTTTCCAAGGAGAATCTCATGAGTCAATCGGAACCCACCAAACCGATTAAGTTTAATGCGGGCAATATGTACACTCCTTCCACATCAGAAGAGTACGCGCGCGAATGCGCAAAAGTCTGGACATGGCTTGCTGAGACCGGATTGAGGCGTCTTGCATATAATAAACCGATGGAATACACCGAATGGCACCTTCTCGAAAGGGCCGCCCATAGCTTAGTCCATGGAAAACATCCTACTGAAGCGGTCGCCAACCAATTTTGGGTTCGGGTCATGCTGCATGGCTTGAAAGACCTTCACCATCACCTCAAGCAAACAACCGTGGCCGATTTACGCCGAACCTGTGCTTCAACAGGAGTGGACGCATTAAACGGCCACTCTGAAGCCGCGACTGCGTGGTTACACCACACAGACCTGGGTAACTGGGTTAACTACTTTTTCATGGATATGTCTCTGTGGCGCGAGCCGTTTCACTACTCGGATCGCGTCGAGCATTACGAGCTGGTGTCTGCGACGGCTGTTCGAGCACAAGCCCTGCTGGCGGCAGCGTTTTACAGCATCGACACCAGTCGCGCGCCTGCACTCATAGGCAGCGCAGCCAATTTCCGCTTCCGGGGGGATTACAACGCCATCACTTCGTATATCAGTGACTTGGGTCAGGAAGTTGAGCTGTGTATCAACAATCTCATGTCATAACGGACTATTCTCGAATTCAAGAACCCGCCTCACTTAAACGGTCGGGTTCTTATTTTTAATCTTCTTTCTCTTGTTGTTGGTACCCTACAAGGTCGACATCAATTTCCTTGAGTTCATTCTCTACTTTTTCTAGCTGTTTGCGGAGCGATTTCAGTAACGTCATCCCTTTTTTAAACTGGCCAATCGATTGCTCCAAACCAACCTCACCTTTTTCCAAATCCTCCACAATTTTTTGCAGCTCTCCGTACTGCTCCTCAAAATTCGCCATTACTTTCGTCCTTTCTCTTAAAAAGGTCAGACCTTTTAAAGGTCTGACCTTTTTACTTTATGATTCAACTTTGGTATCAAAGGTGCCATCACTTACTCGCACCTTGATAATATCACCTTTCGCCACTTGCGCTAGGGCTCGCACAATCGTTCCGTCGGCTTTCGTAGCGATAGCATAGCCGCGCAACAGCACCGATTCGGGATCAAGCCCTGCCAGGCGCGATTCCAGTAACGAAACTTGATGTGACGCTCGATCGACAATTTTTTGACGGAACGCCTCATAGCGATGAGCCGTTTGAATAATTAAGCTGTTGCGTTCCCAAAACGTACGTTCCCCGTATTTTAAATGAAATAACAGTCGCTGTTTCAGCATATCCACTTGATGCAGCGGCTGCTCTAAGCCTTGGCGTAAGCGATGTGTAACGTTGTCTAAGGTGCGATGATACATTGTCACCAATTGCAGCAAGCCCTGCCGGGACCGAGACTCTAGATGCCCCAGGTCAGATAACAACTGATCAAAGTCCGGAGTGGCGATCTCGGCGGCGTTGGTTGGGGTGGCAGCCCGGCGATCAGCCACTAAATCGATTAACGTTACGTCGGGGTAATTACCAACCACAGCCACAACAGGGGTTTTGGTGGGAAATACGGCACGCGCTACCGGCTCGGAGTTAAACGCCTGCAAGTCCTCCAAACTGCCACCACCACGAGCCACAATTACTACGTCAACCGGATGATAGGCATTGAAGAACTGAATTGCTGAGCAAATTTGGCCAACGGCGTGTTGCCCTTGTACCGCGACAGGTGCTAAAAACAACGTAAGACCGCCAGCACGATTGTGCATAATACGAAGCATATCTTGTAGGGCGTCTCCCGACTTTGAAGTTACGAGTCCAATGGTGCGCGGAAACAGCGGCAGCGGTTTTTTATAGCGCTCGTCAAACAGCCCCTCTCCCTCCAAGCGCTGCTTTAGCTCCAGAAAAGCCTTTTGCAACGCCCCTTCACCGATCAGTTCAAACCCGGACACGCTTAAGGAAAACCGGCCATTTTGGCCTCGAATACGGGGCGTCCCCTGCAAGCGAATGCTCATCCCATCCTCCAGCATGAACGGTAGATTGAACACCATCATAAAGCAATTGAGCGTTGCCCCATCATCCTTAATATCAAAAAAGGCAAATTTGCCTTGGCTAATCTTAAATCCCGAAACTTCGCCTTCAATGTGTAACGTTAATGGCTCTAAAATGCCGTTTAGCAATGCCACCGCTTCACTCACACTCATTATTACTTCTGCAATGAGTTCTGCCGGGTTTGGTTGTGCTGAATTATCAAATAACGTTGGGACTTTCGGTGAAGATCGACGTGGCATGGCACCTCTCCTTAAAATAGCGATGCTAGTGTATCATGACAGTCGTTCTACACCAAGCTCTTTCTTAAGCCTTTTCTGCTCCTTAGTTCTTTGTCCCCTGTTCTATGTTTCATGTTCCATGCTATATGTTATATGTTACGTGCTATGTGTTACAATGATACTGTAACCTCCCCGTGTCTCTAGTAGCGTAAGCACAGCAGTTAATATTAAGGAGGGGTTGTGGATATCGAACAACTATCTGATACAGCATTGGTAGCGTTAGCAGCAGAACGACACCAAGGTGCGCAGAGTGTGCTGTATCATCGGTACGTTGATCGCATATACGGCTATTTTATTTCGCAACTGCATAACCCGCACGATGCCGAAGATTTAACTCAGGAAACCTTTATTCGTGCGCTCAATGGCCTGTCCACATTTCGTGGAGTGGCCAGTTTTAAAAATTGGCTTTATCGCATCGCTAAAAACCAATTGGCTGATTTTTATCGTGACCATCATTCACACATTCTAGAGCTAAACGAGGCGCTCCCGCCGCGCAGTTTGCAAAAACATCTTGGTGACGATGAACTGCTTAAAACTGAGCAAAAACGATCGGTGCGTCTGCTCAACCATGTTTTTGGCATCTTACCAGACCGCTACAAAAAAGTGTTGACGTTGCGCTTTTTAAAAGGCTTTTCGTTAAAGGAGACGGCCTCGGCGATGAGCCTCACATTAGCCAATGCTAAGGTATTGCAGCACCGTGCACTTAAGCTGGCGCGCCAAAAATCGGAATTGATGCAATGAACCCACAAAGCCCTCTAGGAGCTGCTTGTCCTGACAAATTAGAGCGCCGCATGGAGCGTGCGATTTTGCACGAATGCGAACATCCAGCGGTCCGTCATCCACTTACTTATAGTCTTGATGCCTCTAAGCAATTGTTGTTAATACTGATTGCCAGCGCACTAAGCTTCTTAGCCTGGCGAGCCTATATAGGACAAGCTCCACACGCTGTCGCGCCAAACCAATCTGCCGTCCTAGTACATTTGATTAGTCCATAAAATAACTGCTGCTAAGCCAAGTTACCAGCTGCTCTTAAGCTTAGTGTGTCTAATTAGTTTGTTTATACCCACAAATCTAGGGCCAAGCAGGTCTGCTTGAAGCTGATTAGATTTTTTTTCGATAGTTACGGAGTGGTGGTTGTAGTGGCACCCGAAGTAGTTGACTTGGTTGATGGCGACGTAGCAGGCTTTAGATCGTCCCGGATTGTCCCTAAATCGCCACGCGCAGCAACCAAACTAGCACGGACAGTTTTAAGTAAGTCCCTCGCAGATGTAAAAGCAGTTTTTGAAGCCTCAACGTTGCTCGCAACCATCGTGGTAATTTGACTATTTGCACTTGCCAAATCCTTGCTGGCGGTTGCCAGTTGGTTGGTGTAGTCGGTCAATGCAGCAGTCAGCGCAGTGACGTCCTCCCCTCCGGCTTTTTTAGCGTCAATGGCAGCCTGAATGTTAGGAGTTAGCGCAGTTAAGCTATCAACGATACTCTGTTCTTGGTTCGCAATTACCATCAAGTGCAGCTTTGGTAACAACACCGCGTAAACCCGGTAGCTACTAAAAATCGACAAAACATCGGTTTTTGCCGTGGCAAGATCGGTATCTGCATCAATTTTAGATTTGAGCGTTGCCAGCCCATCAAGGGTCGGTTGTGCGGCGGTTTTGATCGCTGTAATTTCAGGCGCGGTTAAACCCTTACGCTCGGTTAGGCGAGTAATAAAATCATTCATGCTAGCGAGGCGATGATCGATTAATTTATCGCCAAGAGTTTGCAGTTTCACCAATTTATTGGCAGCTGTAGCCGCTTTGTAGGCAGTGAGCGCATCGTCGGCCGCTTTTTTCTTTGCCGCGATGTCAGTGGCAGCACTGGCAGAGGTTGTAGTGGTAGAGGTTGAACTGGTTTGCGCATACGCCACTGGCGTGAACAGAAAACTCAGAATAAATAGGAATGTAGTTGATTTCATAATGTGCTCCTTACAAGCTTGGTGCAGATTCGGAAGCGTCAACAGCATCTAAATCGCTTAATGTGCCGTCCGTGCTCGTCATATTGGTCGTGACCGAACCTATTGAGGCGGTCAGGCTATCCGCGGTAGCAGCAGTTTTGCTGGTAGTTGTTGTAGTTGCAGCTGGCTTAGTTGTGGTCGTAGTTGCTACTGGAGTAGTAGTGTTACTTGCTTGGTTTCCAGAAGCATAAAAATAGGCGGCTGTGCCAGAGAGCGCTACTACGATTACACCTCCGATCCACCACCCAATTGCGTGTGATTTTGATTGCGGTTCCATTCATTTCCTCCCTTATTTATAACCAATTAATTGTCTCAGATTATCACATTACGATCAATAGGATGTTGACAAACCATTACAACCGGCGAATAGTAGAACCAATAAGTACTAGGACTCGTATGGGAAATAAAGAGCGATTACTTGAGCACGGTGCCACACTGATTGCTGAGCTGGGCTATCACAATTTCACTATCGAGATGCTTGTTGCAGCCACTGGAATTGCCAAAAGTAACGCCTACTATCATTATCCAAGCAAGGAGGCATTAGGAACTGATGTCCTACAGTATTGGATACGAGCTTTTTCAAAATTGGATTCGCTCACTCTACAAAATCGAGCATTATCAGTGCAAGAACAATTTCGCGCCTATCAACTACGAATAACCGCTTTTCAGATTGCAATGAGCTACCCAGGAGATCCAATTGCAGCACTGACCGTCGGTTTAGATACT
Source organism: uncultured Candidatus Saccharibacteria bacterium (assembly GCA_964561525.1). GTDB lineage: Bacteria > Patescibacteriota > UBA1384 > CAJBMM01 > CAJBMM01 > CAZLPY01. Next base: position 21,491 of record CAZLPY010000006.1, read on the forward strand.
GCACAATCGCGTGAGCTTTTTCTGCATCATCACACTGCACACACCGCAGCGCTAACCGCTCATATTAAGCACGGCATGAAATCCGGACAATATTCGCAGCACCTAAACCCTGGGACTGTAGCTCAATTAATTTTTGTGACACTGTCCGGCGCCTGCCAACAGGTAAAAATATTAGAGACAGTTGACCCGCTTACTGCCGCATTTTCCGCAATCGATTCGCTACTATCACTACATCGGGTCGAGTGAGAGCTGGAAACAAAAATAACCTTTCGGCTGATTTTGTTTCTCTGTAATTTATTTGGTAGCCTTCACCGACTTTCCTTCGAACTCTTTTTGAAATGGATTGACCAGTTGATGAAGGCTTTCGATCAGGTTGATCAACCCGAATCAAGGTTTTCGGACAATCCAAACTGAATCATAGTACTCCAGGATAGCAAAAAAATCAAAAATATGGTATAAATAGCCCTATCTGCCATGACGCAGATGATGAACCGTTCTTTGACATTCGACATCATAAGCGGGAATCCGCTGGAGAGGACACTCTATTGAAGATTTGCACCATCGGTCACATCGACACCGTGCTCAACAGGCAAACCAACCTCGGCATGACTCAGTCCTGCTACTTCATTCAGCGGGCCCTAGGCTGGTTTGGGCTGCGAGGCCTGGATCGACTCAACAACCTGTACATCTTTACCACGCGCCGACCATTCGATGTCCAACCGGCCTGTGTTGCCGCTGATACACCCGGCATCAACTATACTGTTTCCATGGAATTTCTTCCGTGGTTGTGGGGCAACTTCGACGATGTAGATGAAGCCACAAACCGAAGCAAAGCTGATGACCTAGCGTGTCGCATCGATGAGCTGGAGAGAGAATGCATCCTCGTCTTCGGTTATTTCGACCTAAATCCCGCCGGGGGAAGTCTCCTGACATTCCTGAAGCACTGGGATATTGCTATCCCGCAGGAACGTCCCGATCCGTTCACCCCGTATATGACGGTGATCGATACCGACGCCAAAACGGTGAGGTACGAAACAGCACCATACTTTATCCACCGACTGCACAGCCCAAAAGCCGGGGTTGAGGAAGGTGGCAGCACTGAACAATCAGACTAACGAGAAGGAACGAGCAAATGACCAACGCACCTGTCAGCTACTAGACGGACAGAATCCGCAAAGGAGAATCAGATGGCCAACAGTAAGTACCTTATCATTGACAGGAAGTCAGGGCAGTCAGCGGCAGGTCCGGCATCGCTTGAGGTGGCCTGCGCAATGGCCGGTGCCCTACTGAATGGCGACACCCCCGGTTTTGATCGCGGGACACTTTTGGTAAGCGATCCCGACAAGCAAGGCAAAATCTCGATCGGCTGGATCAGTGACGCGTAAGCGGAGCAGTGTGGAGCAGACGTAGAGAGATATCCCGCTCTCTACTTCAAGTACGATCTGGTCCCGACAACGTAGTTATTCGGACCGAAAAACAGCATAGCGTTATAGGGGTCGGAAGCTAGTCTTCTGACCCCTCTTTCTTATTCCTCCCGGGAACTACGAGTGATAGCCTTCAGGGACTTTCCTTGGAACTCTTTTTGCAGTAGATAGATTCTTTGATGGTCATCTGTAACGAGAACAAATTGTCTAACAATATCAGTGATTAGGAAAATCGTTGGGAATCTTATTATAATTAACAGCTGAATTATATATTTCCTTCAGGGGATCATCATTTCTGGGCATAATAAACGGGTTCTGTGAAAACACACTTACCATTGTAACTCCATATTCAGAAATATTTTCACTCTCGAAATAATCTGGGTTGTTTGTAAATACAACCAGGTTAAATAGATCCTTTCCCGAATCTTCTTCTTGTGCAACTTTATCAATTATCTTTGAGAAATAATTCGGTGGTTTTTGATGAAAAATCTTATCAGCAGTTTCTGGATCGATATTGGTCTCCACGAATATTACCAATGGATATTTGCCGCGCTTAGTAAGTGCATTGTTAATTAAGGGCACGAGTCGAGGAAGACTCCCTTTTTTTAGCTCGCCCTCTACGCCTAAAAGGCCTTGTACGTGCTTGCTTTTAGCCTCGATCATTATTTTTAGATTAGTTGGTCTATGAGTAGCAACAAATTCCACATGTCGCTTGCTTCGATCACCTTCGTCCTCATATGTGATATCAAAACCAGCCTTAATACATGTAGCAATAACGTAAAGTTCATAACGAGCTCCTTGAAAAAGATCGGGAAATTTTAATCTCTCGATGATCTTCCGTTGAAGATGACTGTTATGCTTTAAAGTGTAGAGATCATAAGCCAAATGAAGAAAAGAAGAAAAATCGCCTGATGGCAATGTTCGAAAAATTCCATCCTCATCAGGAACTTGTCTTTTTTTAAATTCTTTTATGGAATTAAGCCAGCGAATTATGGGATGCTGTGTTCCTGCAGGTTTTGCATGCTCATTATTACCCCATTTCTCACCTAGAACTCTTTTAGCATAGTCAAAGAGAAAGTCAGGAAATGTTTTCCACGTCGATGCAAAGTGTAATTCATCTCCAACAGCGACAAATTTATTCCCTTCGAAGTTCTCATGTATTATGTCCCTACCCTTACCATACTTTGATTCGTTATCAAGCACGGCCAGTCTTTGTTTTTGGAAGGCCTCAAGAACCTCTTGCGGAATGCTCGGGGTTTTATTCAAACAGCATCTCTTGTATTTCAATCCGCTACCACAAATACACGGATCATTTCTGCCAATTTTCATAGCGGATATACTATATCAAATAAGATCAGATGTATTCTCGTTCTTCTATTTTATTCGAACACTAAAAATAGCCTTTTTCAGGCTGTTTTTAGTTGCTATCAAATAACATCCAATTTGGTAGCCCGTGGGGGATTCGAACCCCCGAATCTCTTGGATGAAAACCAAGTATCCTAACCACTAGACGAACGGGCCGAAAAATATACCATCATATGCGAACGACACTTTTGAGGAGCGGATCGCACTAATACTGTACCAGAAATGGTCATTAGAGTCAATCAATGGCCTAATGGCCCAAAATAATCGTACAATAAAAGTATGAGAATGGTTGTTCAAGTTTTTTTAGTACTCGTATTTTTCGGCCTAACAGTCGCAGGATTCGTGTATGCATACACGAATCGGGAGACGCATACGAGCCCTCAAGTCAGTGCGGCAACCGGGCCAACCATCTCAACGATAATAGTGCCCCATTTTGATTTCGCCAAAACCGAACGGCAGAACTTGCTACAGAGCCTGAGACCAAAAACGAATCCGCTCCGGATTATCATTGTTTCGGTCAATCACTACAACGTTGGCGATGCCGATATTATCACCACCACGCGAAATTGGGACTTCGCATCGGGAAAACCAATTATTGATATTGAACTCGCTAAAAACCTTATAACAGATAAAACAATGCTCGCTGCTGACGCCCCATTTATTAATGAGCACGGCATTAGCACCGTTTTCCCGGATGTTTTGGCAAATTTTCCTCAAAGTACCTACCTTCCAATTATCATAAAGGACACGACTCCGAAAAGCACTGTCGACCATTTACTCACCCAGTTACGGCGGTACTGTGACAGCTGCTTATTGGTGGCGTCGATCGACTTTTCGCACTATAACCCAAACTCGCTCGCTCAAATCCACGACGTCATGTCACTACGAGCTCTATCAGATATGAACCCTACCCTCGGTTGGCAATCTGAGACCGATTCGCCACAAACAATGTACTTAAGTATCGAATGGGGGCGCATGCACCAAACCAACCATTTTCATTTGACTGTTCACGATAACTCCGGAAACGCTACTAATAATGATGATGTGGAAACTACCAGCTATGTTTTGGGTTATTACTCCAACAGCTCTAACGGAGCATCCGTTCAACCAGATACTACAACCTTTTTGATCGGTGGAGATTTGATGTTTGATCGTGGCATTAATCATCAGTTTAAATCTACCGGACTGCAACACGTTTTTGACGATTTCGGTCAACGGGTGTTTTGGGGATCCGATGTTGCGCTCGCAAACTTGGAAGGACCGATAAGTGCCATACCAATAAATGATGATACGACTGCGAACAATCTTATGTTCAATTTCCCACCGGAGAGCATCCAGGCTTTGCAGTTTTTGCACGTAAACGCGGTTTCATCTGCCAATAATCACAGCCTTAACGCTGGCCAAAACGGCCTCGACACAACCAAAAAATTGCTTTCCAATGCAGGGATCGTGCCAATTGGTCAACAAGATCAATTTAATCAGCAGAGCCTGCATCAATTTGATAACCCTAACCATATGACGATAATCGCAGTGAATATGCTTGAGAATCCCGCTCAGCAACCAATTTTGGACGCTATTGCTTCGGAGCATCTAAGAGGCCATTTTGTAATGATATTTCCACATTGGGGAGTCGAATACCAGCCCACCCACAGCGCGGAGCAACAACAGCAGGCGTATGCTTGGATTGAGGCGGGAGCCGATGCGATCATTGGCTCGCATCCCCACGTGATAGAAGACATGGAGATTTATCATGGCAAACCAATTATCTATTCATTGGGAAATTTGGTGTTCGACCAAACGTTTTCACCCGATACCCAAAAAGGCCTCCTGATAGGTGGGGTAATTACCAAGGAAGCCCTTCAATTATCGTTTTTCCCTACCCAAACTAAAAGCCTGAAACCGCACCTCGCGAGCGGGAACGTGAAGAGTGAAATATTGCAACATCTGCTCCCAGTTGACAACGAGCATCAATATGAAAAAGTAAGAAGTGATACCATTCGTATCAAACGCTAAAAAGGAGCACGATGACCGACCAAAATCAAAACAACAGTCGCAACCTAACCAACGGCATGATCATCGGCGGATTAGTAGCCGTGATTCTAGCCGTCGCCTCCTATGGCGCATTTACCATTTTTGGCCCAGGCCAGCCTAAAACTACTACGAGCCAACCCCCTGCCGTTTCCACCTCTGTCACTCCCACTACTGCACCAAAAACTTCTGTAGTAGCAACCACTCCCGGAACACCAGTCACCGACATCAAATGGCACACACCAGTTGCACTGACTGATCCTATGCTCCTTTCCAATCCTTCGAGTGAAGATCATTATTATTCCGTCGGCACAACAAAAGACGGCGAAGACATTGTTACAGTGGAGTTTTGGGATGAAGGACCAGTTGTGGTTCCAGAAATATATCGATTTATTAAAAAAACGGATGGGTATTATTTTGTCACCCATAACAGCAGCGACATAAGTCAATCCGATCCGTCCCCGATCGTAAGTGGAGTAAAGTCCGATACTACCACAACATTTTCCGAGTTGGAGCCAGAAAGTGCCATCACAAAACAATCAACTAAACTGACTTATGTGTATAACAATGGTATTACGGATGTAACCAACTTTAGTGCTCCGAAGCAAATTGGCACCTCAAAACTTGGTAATATGTACATGATCTCCGGCGCTTCATCTGCGCCGCTCGGTCAAACCGCAATTGATGCGGTGTCTAAGACTATATACTACGTGGCTTTAGCTGATGGCAGTAAGGCTTTTTATGAAGCAAGGCCTACGTTTATAAAGGACGATGGAACCTTCCAAGTAAGCTGGACTAATACTACGGGTACTAAATCAACCTTTAGTAAACTCCGCTATGGGGGCTGCGGCCTCGGAGCGGGATTAGTGCCAATCGTAGGAAAGGCAGATTATCTCAACGGCAAAAGCGAGGTAGCGTCGACTAATAGTAGTAAGCTTTATATCTTGACCGATACAAATAATGCCCTCGTGAAATACCTCTACGCTTTGTATAAAGACTCGCGTACTGGCAGCTCTGATCAACAAACGATAGTGCCGATTGAACAGTACTTAAGCAAGCTCGGTTTTGTGTTGTGGACTGATGATTACGGTAACACGCTGGTATTTCAAAATAACGACTACGCTGAGTTAGCGGAGTGCGGCAAGCCAGTAATTTATCTTTACCCAACGAAGGAAACGACTGTTTCGGTTACAGTAGGAGCTCACATCACAAAATCCGACCCCGTGTACAACTCAGGCTGGAAGGTCACAGCAAAACCCGACGGATCAATTATGACTGGCGGTCACACTTATCCTTACTTGTTCTGGGAAGGCCTTGGGTTTGGACAATATCCAGCGATTCGCGCCGGGGCCGTAGTATTGCGAGCCAATGTGGCGGCAACGATTCGGTCTGATTTAACAACTATCGGTTTGAATGAAAAAGAAATTCAAGATTTTGCTGATTTTTGGATGCCTAGAATGCCGAGTGCACCATTCGTTCGCTTAACCTGGCTGCAAAATGGCGCCATGAACACCCTTGCACCACTCACCGTATCACCCCAACCAGATACTACAATACGAGCGTTTTTGGATTTTGCTGGCCTGAGCGGGCCAATCCCTATACCTGCGCAAATACTGCACCACTATGATCGCTCCGGGTTTACGGTTGTGGAGTGGGGTGGCCTACTTCAAAAGTAGCATTAAGAAGTAAATAAATCCCCCGGGTCGATTGCAGTCGGCCCGGGGATGTTCTCGAAGTCTGGGGCGTATTTAAAGCCATCAGGTCCTTAAGTGTCACCGCTTTCCGGTAGTGACATGAGCGCGTCGGGGCGCTCGCTTAAGGCCGTTACCCTGTTGACTAAAAAAAGCCACTTCGAGAGCGGAAGCCGTCACGCAGTATCCGAGTGGGGCTCAGATGACTTTGCAGTACGCCGCCGGAGAGGAGGCGTTACGGTTTCCTGATCGATATTAGTATACGGTATCCCGAACGCTTTTTCAATATTAAAATCGCACTTTGCCAAATGGGATGCGATCAGGTGCAGTGTGACGTGCTTGCATCATGCTGCCGACGTATATAGTATCGCGACCAAAGGTATCGTTAATGGCATCCAACGCTTTAGTCAGCCGAGCTGGCCGCTCAAACTGGTCAAACAAGCTTAAGCGCTCCGGCAACGCTGATTGTAGTCCGCTAAACGTAATGGCAAGATGCAAGATAGGCGCCATATGATGTGGCCGCGCCGCAAACAACTGATCGGCTAGTTTGGTGGCGGTGGCGCTATCCGCATACGCCTCGGATCTTACAAAGCCGTGATACGAGCCAGCACCAATGTACTGAATGCTTAAATAGGTGTAAGTAGCTAAGTAGCCCTCCCGCCGCAGCCGCTGCCCGGCCTTATGCACCAGCCGCTGCAGCACCTGATACGCTTGACCGGGCGCCCGCCAGGCTGGTGGTAGCACATGAGAGTGCCCGATAGATGAGCGAGCATACGTAACATCATCCACTTCGTAGCCATGCAAGCGCAGCCACCACACCTCGCCCAAAAATCCCATGATGCGGCGTAAGTGTTGCGCGTCAGCCTGCAGCAACTGCTCGGTGGTATAAATGCCTTCAGCTCGCAAGCGCCGTGACAGCCCGCGGGCGATGCCGGGTAGGTCGGTTAACTGCAGTGCTGAAAGCATTGCATGGCGATTTTCGTTCGTCATTAACACCAAGCCTTTAGGCTTACGGTACTCACTAGCCACTTTGGCCAAAAATTGATTTGAGGCAAAGCCAATTGATGCCGGAATGTAGGGGCCGATTACCCGAGCGAGCTTTGTTTTGATCCGTTCCGCAATGTCTATGGCCGACTGTGCACTGCGCTCAGACGGGCTGATGGTCAGGGCAAATTCGTCGATGCTTTGTGGATTAACCCATGGTGTCACATCCTGCAGCACCGCCGATATTTGATAGTGAATTTGTTTGTACAAGCTTGGCCGGGCTTCGATTAATTGAATGTCGGGACACAGTCCACGCGCCTGCGCTACCCCGGTGCCAGTTTTAACTCCCCGCGCTTTGGCTTCGTAGGAGGCAGAAAGGACGCAGGTGCTGTTGACCAGCTGCGGCACCACACCCACCGGCCGACCGCGTAAATTTGGTTGCAACTGCTGCTCACAGGAAGCGAAAAACGAATCCATGTCTAAGAATAATATGCGATAGTCGTGGGGAGTATCTTGGGTGAATGATGACATTAATGCCCCATTTAGTGGTTAAATCCGAAATCCAAATTTCGAAATCCGAAACAATTTTTAATACTAAATATTGAATATTTAAAATTTATTTCGGATTTAGTGCTTCGTGCTTTGAATTTTAGAAGCTTTGCTTCTATCATATACCGAACAAAACCCGAAAGTCAATATTGACCAGTTGCGATACACCGCTATTTGAATTCAATCAATGATCAGATACAATAGGGGAAAATGATTAAGGAGTATTATGGAAGTTGATGGAGTAGAACCATGTCAAGTGTGCGCTGCAGGCTGTCAATGCGGTGGCAAAGGTAACCCGGCAAACTGTAACTGCGAAAATTGTGGATGCATGGAATGTCACGACGCGAACCATACCACATCGATGATGTAGCACAGACCGTTGCTTTTAAGGAGGGCTGGTGTCTGAAAATTCGGATGATCGTAAAGGCAGTGCACCAACGCTGCGGTATAGCGATAGCGATGGAGAAATCTTGAGTCAAAACGTGGTGTCAAATGCGCCGCCAGCGGCCAAATCGTCTGATAATGCATCGACTCCCCCAACCAACGGTGCCCTGAACCCGATGCCAGCTTCACCGTTGGATGATCTGTACCGGCCACACGCAGCATCAAACACACCTTCAGCCAGTGGCACTACCGCCCCTAATCCGGGCATAGTAAGGCAAGAATCAACACTACCCCATCCTGCCGGGCCGTACCCCACACTACCACAAGCACCGAGCGAGGACGATGGATCACCGTTGGTGTTTCGTCCAAACCCAAGTACTGCCAGCCCAAATGAGCTCGTTCACATCGCCCCAAGTAGCGTTGTGAAAACACCGGAAGTAGCTAGACCAAGCGCTACACCACTTGTTGCAGCCGAAAAAGTTAATCTACCTCATACTCTACCTACATTCAGCCGAGAGCCAACTCAAAAACCAATGCCGCCGAAAAAGCGAGATGCCGCAGTTCCTTTGATTCTTATTGGCATTTTTGCAGTATCACTTATCCTAATGCTTGTAGCTATTTTGCTGCCGCCGCGGAGTTAGGCTATAGGTTATAGTAGAGCAAACTAGCGGATTAAGGCGCTAGACTCCTAATATTTGTGTTCGGTGTGAGTTAAACCTCAAGCCTTTTTAAGAAGTACTATTGCCCAAACGTCGTAATTTCAGTATAATTAAATTATGCAAAATATAGATGAGCAACGCATAAAAATTGATATTTCGCTCTCGGCCATCCTAAAAATATTGGCGGTAATTTTTGGGTTGCTGTTTTTGCACAAAATTCAGGATATTGTGCTGCTGCTTTTTGTCGTGCTTATTTTAGTTACGGCCTTGTCCCCAGTGATTGATCAACTAAAACGCCAACTACAAATTCCGCGCTGGCTGGCGGTGACACTGATCTTTGGAGGGTTGGCTATTGTGCTTGGACTAATTATTTGGCTGGTGTTACCATTGATTGTTTCACAGATCATAGAACTACTCAGTCAGCCGCAAATCAAAAATTTGGTCGGCGGTTCGGAATCAAACTCTGTAGTGGATGAGTTACGTTTAATTTACACTCAGATACCCGGTTTTGGTGAAGGTGGGGCAGCTGGATTCCTGTCGTTTTTAAGCTCGATTTTTGGTGGCTTAGTCTCGGTAGTTACGGTTTTTGTACTCTCAGTTTATCTGCTATTGGACGAAGATGGCATCAAGCATTTTATTACCTCGGTTTTGCCCACGCAACACAAATACCAAATTGTCAGCACTTTTCACAAAATGAGCCTGAAGATGGGCTCGTGGCTACGGGGCCAAATTTTACTCGGGGTAATTATCGGCGCGCTCGATTTAGCAATTTTGCTAGCCTTCGGTGTTCCGTATTGGTTAACCTTGGCGCTGTTTGCCGGATTTACCGAGCTAATCCCCTACATCGGCCCCTTTTTAGGACTTGCTGCGGCTTTATTTGTTGCACTAACCAAGGACTCGTTTTGGGGCTTTAGTCACTTTACATCTGGCATCGGAGTTGCAGTTGGATTTTTGCTGGTACAGCAACTCGAAAGCCACTTTTTAGTACCAAAGGTGATGGAAAAAACGGTGGGTTTATCCCCGGTTATTGTGATAGTGGCTATTTTAATTGGGGCAAAACTGTTTGGCTTGATTGGGGTAATACTTTCAGTGCCAGTGGCCGGAGCACTCTCCGTCATTGTGGATGAGTGGCCTGTCATTCAAGCTGCCTATCTCTCAAATCGCGTGTCGGTAAAGGCTCCTCGCGCCTAAAGGAGGAGCATGGCTGGTCATTCTATCGCCGAGAACCGTCCTCCTACGCACAAGGCTTCGGCTGGACAGGTTCTCTTCTCTCATCACATCAGATATCTTTCGAATCACAGGGTCAGAAATGTCTAATAATGTAATTGCTGAGAACCGCAAAGCCAGGTTCGAGTACGACATCCGCGAGCACTTTGAAGCAGGGATTGTACTGACAGGCGCTGAAATTAAATCAATCCGGGCCAAGCGTGCCGATATGTCGGCTTCGTATGCTCGGGTACTTGGTAGTGAGGTGTGGCTGATTAATTTGAATTTGAGTGGTGTAGGGGTGGAAAAGCCAACCGGCACACGGAAACTGCTGTTGCACCGTCACGAAATCAGTCGATTAATTGGCCTGGCTGAGCAAAAAGGCTTTACCTTGGTGCCTCTACGATTGTATTTTCATCGTGGTAAGGCAAAAATTGAGTTAGGGGTTGGTCGCGGCCGCAAATCACACGACAAACGTGAACTGATCAAAAAACGGGATTTGCTACGAGAGCAAGCACAGCACAGTTCGTAGATTGCAAAAATAAATAGCCGGGGGCGAAATGCCGCCTCGGCTAAGTTATCGTGACCATCTCTTCAAAACGTGGCCGATGATTTTGTGTTACGTCAAGGGCCGGACACGAATCAACCCTGGTTCATTTTGCGCCGCCATGCGGTCCTTGTGTAAGGAAAACAGGAACATCACAGCGAAGAACAAACCCGGCAAACCAAATCGCCACATCGCAGGCGGCCGATCGAGGAAACAAACCCACGCGGACAGTACCATCAACAGTGCTCCAAGGCTGGTTTTCAGGGCGAAGAACCGAAAACGATTGACGAACGCCCAAAGATACGCGGCCAGCGCGAGAGTGATGATAAACAACGCGCTGATTGGTGAGAGTAAGTGCATGTTGTTAACCTCCGACGAAGCTAGAGTAGGGGGTCGTTATACACAG